>WJJW01000196.1 GCA_014729455.1 Candidatus Eiseniibacteriota bacterium | reverse complement strand
CTTCACGAGACGGCCGGAGAGATCGTAGACCGCGCCGGAGACTGCTCCGCGCGCCTGCGGCAGCGTGAAGCGGATGACGTCGGTGGCCGGGTTCGGGACCGCGTGCGCGACCACGGATGCCGGCCCGCTCCGTTCGGGTGCGGCCGCGGGAAGCCCGAGGAGCGCATCCTCGAGCGCGATCCTGCCGGCACCGAGCTGGCCCTCGTACGGGTCGTTCGCGGGGATCCCGTAGATCGGATCGACCGAGGAGGCGATCCGCACCTCGATCTCCTCCTTCGCGATCCAGGCGGAGAGGCTGCGGATCAGAGCGGCCTCGCCGGCGATGAACGGCGTGGCGAAGGAGCATCCGGCGCCGAGCCCCCATTCGCCGCCCGGGTAGGCGCTGCGGACCCCGGTGCCGGGAGCGGAGACGTGGACGTTCGAATGCCAGTCGGCGAAATCGGCCTTGACGTCCAGCGAATCGAGCGCGGTGACCATCATCGTCTTGCTGTGTGCGCCCGGGTAGTACTGCTGGTGCTGGTTCTCGTTTCCGGCGCCCGCGACGAGCACGACCCCGGCGCTATCGGCGTAGTCGAGCTGGCGGCCGATCATCGAGATCGTGCGGGGAACGCCGAAGCTCATGTTCAGGACGTCGGCCCCCTGGTCGACCGCGTAGCGGATCGCCTTGGCGATCCCGAACGACGTGCCGCGCCCCTCGTCGTCGAGCACGCGCAGCGGGAGGAGGGTCGTCTCGGGGGCGACGAGCGAGACGATACCGGCGACCATGGTGCCGTGACCGAACCCTTCATCGACGATGTAGTCGCCGTCGTCGTCCACGCCGTTGGCCGATTCCCAGGGCTCGGGGTCCCCCTCGACGAAGTCCCAGCAGACCGCGTCGATGCGATCCACGAAGAGCGGATGGTCCGGGTCGATGCCGGTGTCCAGTACGGCCACGCGGGTCCCCGCGCCGCGCGAGAGGGCGTGCGCGGCATCCAGGCCGATCCGCTCGGTCAGCGCCTGGTCCTCGTAGTCGACCATCGTGCCTCCGACGGCGACGATGATCATCTGGCGGATCGCCTCGGGAGTCTCCTCGTGGTAGTTCGCTTCGGCCTCGGCGACGGCCGGATCCTCGATCACCATGTAGGCAGCGTAGCCCTCGCAATCCTCGACCCCCTCGCAGTAGAGGAGGTAGACGTTGGCGCCGGCCAGGGAATCGATCGTCGCCGTCTCCCAACGGTCGTTCACCTCGTCGATCGTATGCCCCGGCGCAAGAGAGACCAGCACCTGCTCCGGAACGTAGAGGTCGGTCGCCGCGGCCGGAGCGGCCCAGATCAGAGTGGCGGCGAACAGGATTGCTCCGAAAGCTGTGAGACGGCCCACGATGACCTCCCGCGAATCAGGGGTCGGGAGCGAGCTGCTCCCGATTAGATGCATTGAATCACATCATGAATTCTACAGATCGATCCGGGACCGCGGCAAGTCCAGCCACCGGCGCTCCCGGTCCCGGCATCGAGCCTTGTCTTTGATCTGTGGTACGCTTCGGTCCGATCCGTGATACAGAAGTCTCAATTTCATCTGTCGAAAGGGATTACAGCCGGTGACCGATGATCTCCAGACGTTGGTCGCCCGCCTCCGCGCGGGGGAGGAAGACGCCTGGCAGCTGTACATGCGCCGGTACGGCCGGATCGCCTCCATCGTCGCGCACCGCTTCCACTTGGGAGAAGAGGAGGCGCAGGAGCTTTTCCAGATCACCTTTCTCGGGGCCTACCGTTCGATCGACCGCCTCCGCGATCCCGAGAAGCTCGGGACCTGGACCTACGGGATCGCCTACCGGTCGGCCATCAGCTTCACCCGCAAGAAGAAGCAAGAGATCTCCGCGGAAGAGATCGGGGAGGGGAGCTACTTCGACCGTCTTCCCGACGATGCCCCCTCCCCCGACGACGAGCTCGAGCGGCTCGACACGGCGCGCCGCCTCCGGCAGACCGTCGCCCGGATGGCCGCTCCTTGCCGCCCGCTCCTCGAAGCGCTCTACCTGACCGAACCCGAGCCGAGCTACCAGGAGGTCTCCCGGCGGCTCGACATGCCGATCGGGAGCATCGGCCCGACGCGGGGCCGGTGCCTGGAGAAGCTCCGGGAAATGCTCGGGAAGGTATCAGGGGACGCGCCGATCGGCACTACCTCCGTGACGGGCCGGACCCGGAACCCCGGCCGCCGAATGAAGGGTGGGAACAAACGATGACGGAGAAGCCGCACATCACGCCGGATCGGATCCTGGATCTGCTGGAGTCCCGAGACGGAACCTCCACCGAAGTCCGAGATCATCTGCAACGCTGCGCCGCCTGCTCGGAGCGGTTCCGAGCGTTCGAACGCCTCCTCTCGCTCCTGGAGACCGCCCGGATTCCCGAGCCGGACGAAGCGCTGATCCGCCGCACCTGGGAACGGATCCGGACCGAGGCCGGGGACGCAACCGCGCGGCCCTCGCCGGCGGCCCGTTTGACCGGCCGGCTCCGTGAGGTCTGGGCGACGCTTTCGACCGAGTCGCTCGTCCCGTCGCTCGCGGTGCGGGGCGGGCAGCTCGCCGCGCCGCGGCTCCTCGTCTACGAGACGCCGGCCTACGCGATCTCTCTGTCGATCGCCCGCGAGGAGAAGGAGGGCGGGCTCGAGCTTCGCGGTAGGAT
>WJJW01000195.1 GCA_014729455.1 Candidatus Eiseniibacteriota bacterium | reverse complement strand
GTGATCGGGATCGGGGCCCTGCTGTTCGCCTCGCCCGCGGCGGCCTACGAGCACCGGACCTCGACGCCGAGCTTCGGAGTGCAGATCGGCTACGGCCGCCTGGTCGCCGGCGAGGATTTCTTCGTCCCCGAGTACCCGCACGGGGAGGGGGTCACCACGCCGGAGACCCTCGACCTCTCGGACACCCACACGGAATGGGGCCCGTCGGCCCACCTGGAGGTCCGGTTCGTCCTGGCCCGGAACCGGGCGCTCGGGTTCGGCTTCGATGATCTCCGCTACCGGAGGAAGGGGGGATACACCGCCGAGCAGAAGGAGGCGATCCCCCGCTGGGCGAAATTCACGACTTTCCACGGCGACTACTACTTCTACTTCAACCGTCGCGCCCGCATCACGTATCATATCGCGCCGTTCGTCGGGATCCAGCAGCGAGAGCTGCGGTACAAGGGGAGCGAGGTCGCCACCCAGGAGTTCAAGCTCCTCTACGGAAGCAGCTTTGGTGTAGAATACTTCGTCCAACGGTCGTTCAGCTTCGAGCTCTCGGCGCGGATCTTCGCGCTTCGAGGGGGAGGCGGGACCAACGTGCTGGCGCAGCCCGCGCTCGGAGTTCATGTCTACGTCTTCTGACGAGGAGGCGAAGGAGGAGCGGTGCCAACGGTGAAGCGATACGCGGTGGGGGACCAGATCTACCACGCCGACTACGGCGAGGGGATGGTCGTCGGGGTGAAGCCGCGGTCGTTCTTCGACATCCTGGAGGTCGCCTTCGCCGACCGCGTCCGCCGGCTGAACTCGAACCATCCGCGGGTGGGGCAGAAGCCGGTCCCGCCGCAGCCGGAGAAGAAGGACGCGGCGGAACCGGTCGTCGAGGAGCCGCAGCGGCAGGAGACGCGGGTGCTGCAGATCGATCGGGAGAGCGTCGACTTCTTCCGGAAGATGCGGATCGCGGATGCGGATCACCCGGAGCGCTTCCTGCTCCATCTCGCCGCGGAAAAGCTCGCCATGACGCGCGGGTTCGAGTCCCTGCTCTCCCTCAACAGCGTGCGGGACCTGGAGCGGTACGACTTCCAGATCCGCGCGGTTCTGCGCGTGCTCCGCAAGATGCGCGGCCGCGCGCTTCTGGCTGATGAGGTCGGTCTCGGCAAGACGATCGAGGCCGGTCTGATCCTCAAGGAGTACGTGCTCCGCGGCCTCGTGCAGCGGGCGCTGGTCCTCGCGCCGGTCTCGCTCCTGACGCAGTGGCGGGAGGAGCTGACGCACAAATTCAACCTGCCGTTCGTCGTCCGGGCGCGTGGAGAGGGATGGGGAAGCCACCCGTTCCTGATCGCCTCGCTCGACACGGCGAAGACGGAGCGGAATCGCGAGGAGATCGGCAAGCAGGAGTTCGACATCCTGATCGTCGACGAGGCGCATCGCCTCCGCAATCACCTGACCCAGGGCTGGAAGTTCGTCGATGCCCTCTCGCTGAAGTACCTCCTGCTCCTGACCGCTACCCCGGTCCAGAACGACCTGCGAGAGCTGTACAACCTGGTGACCCTGCTCAAGCCGGGTTCGCTGGGAACCTACCGCGCGTTCCGGAAACGGTTCATGGTGCGCGGCGACAAGCGGCTGCCGAAGAACACCCGGGACCTGTCCAACCTCTTGAGCTCGGTGATGATCCGGACGACCCGGAGCTCCACGGCCTTGAAGTTCCCGCGGCGCGAGGTCCGCAACGAGATGTTCGACCTCAGCGGAGAGGAGCGCCGCCTCTACGACGGGATCTCCACCTTCGTCCACGACATCGTCCAGGAGAGCGAGCCGGAGGAGTACGGACGGTGGCACTTCCTCCTGCTCGTGCTGCAGAAGGAGATGGGGAGCAGCCACTACGCCGCGCAGAAGACCCTGGAGCGCTGCCTGCGGGTCTTCGGCCGCGGCCCGCGGACCCGCCAGCTCCAGCGGCTGGTCGAGATGGCCCTCGCGGTGAGGACGAGCCACAAGTTCGAGGGTCTCTGGGACCTGGTCAGTGA
The DNA here is from genome assembly GCA_014729455.1 of Candidatus Eiseniibacteriota bacterium. Classification (GTDB taxonomy): domain Bacteria; phylum Eisenbacteria; class RBG-16-71-46; order CAIMUX01; family VGJL01; genus WJJW01. Next base: position 3,158 of record WJJW01000195.1, on the reverse strand, counting down.
GCGGGAAGGGGAGGAGAAGGTGATCGTCTTCACCCAGTTCCGCCGCACCCTCGAGTACCTGGAGCGCAACCTCCGACAGGCCGGTGAAGACCCCGCGATCTTTCACGGGAGCCTGACGGCGAAGGAGAAGGACCGGGCGATCCACCAGTTCCGGAAGGGGAAGAGGATCCTGATCAGTACCGAAGCGGGAGGGGAGGGACGCAACCTCCAGTTCTGCCGGACGGTCGTGAACTACGATCTCCCCTGGAACCCGATGCGGATCGAGCAACGGATCGGTCGGGTCCACCGCCTCGGACAGATGCGTGATACGCGCATCTACAATTTCACCGCCCGCGACACCGTCGAGGACTACGTGCTGTCGATCCTCCACCGGAAGATCAACATGTTCGAGCTGGTGATCGGCGAGATGGACATGATCCTCGGCCAGTGGAGCGAGAAAGAGAGCTTCGAGCAGAAGATCTTCCAGATCTGGGCGAGCCACGGCAACAAGGCCGAGCGGGACGAGGCGTTCGAGAATCTCGGGGAGGACATGCTCCTCGCCCGCAAACGATACGAGAAGATCCAGGACTACGATTCGACCATCTTCGAGACGGTGGAGACCGATGGAGGCCCCGGCGAGGAATGAAGCCGTCGCAGCTGAAGAGCTTCGTCAGAGACTGGCTCGCGGTCCGCGACCTGGAAGCCGAGCAGCTCCATCCGGACGTCTGGAAGATCGGCGTGCCATCCGAGATCCGGCAGAAGATCGGCCGCAAGGAGCTCGTCCTCGCCTTCACGCAGAAAGGGCGGGCGCGGCATCCGCGTTCCGAGCTGGCCACGATCGGCAATCCGCTCTTCGACCGCCTCCTCGGCGTCGCCCGCGAGGAAGGCCGGATCGGCATCGGGTTCCAGAAGCCGCCCGCGAAGCGGAAGAGGATGCCGGCGAAGGAGCGGGCGGGTGCGGTCGACGGCATGTTCCCGAAGAAAGGGGAGAGGATCTACCAGGCGGTCTACCACCTGGTGTTCACGGTCTCCTACCCTTCGATCGAGGCGGCGGACGAGATGGAGGTGGTGAGCGTCGACGGCGCCGATCTCGACGTGTTGACGCAGATCCCCGATCTCGTGGATGCCTGGAGTCGCATGGACGAGCGTCCCCGGAAGGGCCATGCGGTGATCCCCCCGTTCCCGATCCCGAAGCGGGTGATGGAGACCGGCCTTCGCGCGCTGGAGAAGCGGATGCGCCGGCGGATCAACAAGGTCCGTCAGGAGAGCGAGCGTCATCTCGACAGGGAGACCGCCTCGATCGAGGCGTACTACCAGCAGCTCATCGAGGAGGCCCGCAACCAGAGCCGCCGGTGGTCGAGCCGCCGGGAGGAGAAGGAGGACCGGATCCGCTGGCTGCAGCTCGAGTGGAAGCGGCGGATCGAGGAGGCGAAGGAGTTCTGGCGGCCGCAGGTGAACGCCCGCCTCGTGGCGATCGGGGCGCAGATGCTCCCGCGCGTCGGGTACCGGTACCCGGTTCCGAAGACGAAGGGGAGCCGTAAGGACCGCTCCGTGAAAGGTCCGATGAAGTTCTGGGACGAAGCGACGGGGGAGTTCCTCGCGCCGTACTGCGAGATCTCCGGCCGGACCGGCCTCGAAGAGCCGGTCATCACCGCAGACGGCCGGTTCGCCCATCCCGACGTCCCGCACCTGGCTCTGGTTCCCGCCAAGGAACCGGACGGGAACGGAGGCGCGGAGCCGGATGGGGGCTCCGCTTGACCGGGACGGCGGCGGACGGGTACGCTCGTTTCCGTCGTTTGCCGGAAACGGTTAGGGAGGAATTGGCTTGACCGAAGGAAGGATGACGAAGGAGGAGCTTCGCGAGGACAAGGTGGTCACGGCGATCACCGACGCGGGGCAGTGGGCAAAGAAGAACGCGGTCGCACTGACGATCGGGATCGTCCTCGTGATCGCCGCCGTCGTCGTCGTGCAGGTCGTCCGACAGGGACGCGCCCGCGCGGAGCGGGAAGCGGCGGTCCTCCTTCTCGAGGGGGAGAGCCTGTACCAGAGCGGGGGGGCGACCGAGGCGCTGCCCCGGTTCAGCGAGGCGGCGGAACAGTATTCCGGGAGTCGGAGCGGCCGGATCGCCCGGCTCCGCGTCGCCGATTGCCGACTGGAGCTGGGACAGCACGAGCAGGCCATCGAGGGCTACGCCCGGTTCCTGGAGACCGGGGCGGCCGAAGGGATGCTGCGCGCCTCGGCGCTCCGCGGCCAGGCGAGCGCGCACGACTCGATGGACGAGCACGCCAGAGCCGCGGAGCTGTTCCTCCAGGCGGCGGACGTCCCGCAGAACCCGTTCGCCGGGGACGACCTGATCAGCGCCGGCAACGCCTGGCTGGACGCGGGGAACCGGGAGAACGCCATGGCCGCCTTCGGACGCTTTCTCGCCGAGCATCCCGCCCACCCCCGCACCCGGGAGGCGGAGGAGGGTCTCGCCTGGGCCGAAGCGATGAAGGCGTCCTGATCGCTCAGTAGGCGACCACCACCAGACCGGGCCGGGTCGCCCGAAGCTCCGGCAGCACGCTCTCCACGTTCTCCCGCCGCACCTCCATCGGGGCGCGGATCTCCCGGTCGATCACGCCGGGATCCCGCCCGTCCAGGACGGCGAGCCCGGCGGCGTAAGCGCGGTTCATCCGGGTCGCCCGGCGCATGAGCGACCGCCCGTAGAGCTGGACCCCCTGACGGGCGACCGCGAGGGAATCGGGAGCGCTCCGGGTGGCACGCTCCAGCTCCTGCGCGAACCCCTCGAGGATCCGGGCAAGATTCTCCGTCGCGCATCCGGCCCCCGCGCTCCAGAGCACCGTGCCGTCGTCCAGGCGGCGCACCGAGGATCCGATGCTGTACGCCAGCCCCTCCCGCTCTCGAAGCTGGAAGGCGATGGCGTCATTGACCCCCGCGTTCCAGACCCGCACGGCGGGGAACCGCTCCCGCGCGACGGCGCCGAGCGGCACGGTCCAGATCAGGCGAGCCTGCCGCGCCCCGGTCTGGACGGACCGGACCCAGGTGGAATCCGGAACCGGAAGACCGGCCGCGAGCGAATCGGGATCCGCCTCGCTCCCGGTTCGGGAGACGTGGCTCCGGATCCGATCGACGAGAATGCTCTCGGGAGCGAACGACGCGGGACGGGGGCCCTCCGGAAG
>WJJW01000194.1 GCA_014729455.1 Candidatus Eiseniibacteriota bacterium | reverse complement strand
GTCCTCTACGGGGCGGGCCGGGAGAACGTCGAGGAGGTCTGGATCGCGGGGGAACGAAAGGTCCGGCGCGGCCGCTCGACCGGCCATCCCGCCGGACGGATCCTGAGAGAAGCCGGGCGCGCCGCGGCGACGCTCCGGGCGCGGATGGAGGCGATTGCGTGAACCCGATTCCGATGTCGTTGATCGAGGCGCTGCCGAAGGCCGACCTGCACTGCCACCTGGATGGATCGCTCCGGCTCCGGACGATCTGGGACCTCGCCCGCGAGCAGGGGATCGATCTCGGCGTCGCCTCGGTCGAGGGGCTGGCGGAGAAGATCCGTCCCCGGCCGGGAGAGGATCTGCGCGACTACATCGCGAAGTTCGTCTACCCGCTCGCCGTTCTCCAGGAGGCCGACGCGCTGCGGCGGGTCGCGCGCGAGCTGGCCGAGGACGCGCACGAGGAGAACGTCCGCTACCTCGAGGTCCGCTTCGCGCCCGACCTCCACACCCGCAAGGGGATGACGCTGTCGGAAGTGGTCGAGGCGGTCCTGGCCGGGCTGAACGACGCCGAGCGGAGCTTCGGGATCGAGAGCCGCGTGATCGTCTGCGCGATCCGCACCGTCGATCCCGACGCGAGCCTGCGGCTCGCCGAGCTCGCCGTTTCGTTCAAGAACCGCGGCGTGGTCGGCTTCGATCTCGCCGGCGAGGAGCGGGACAACCCGGCGAAGCACCACCTGAAGGCGTTCTACGAGATCCTGAATCACAACATCAACGTGACCGTACACGCGGGCGAAGCGTTCGGGGCGCCGTCGATCAGCCAGGCGCTCCACTATTGCGGCGCGCACCGGATCGGCCACGGGACCCACCTCCGGGAGGATCCCGATCTGCTGCAGTACGTCAACGACCACCGGATCCCGCTGGAGATGTGCCTGACCAGCAACGTCCAGACCGGGGCCGCGCGATCGGCGGCGGAGCACCCCTTCGCCGACTACTTCCGCCTCGATCTGCGGGTGACGCTGAATACCGACAACCGGTTGATCTCCGACACGACGGTGACGAAGGAGCTGGCGCTGGCGATCGAGACCTTCGCGCTCTCGATCTACGATCTGCGGAAGATCCTGATCAACGGGTTCAAGAGCTCCTTCCTGCCGCAAGCGGAGAAGAAGCGGATCCTGCGGGCGGCGATCCACGAGATGGACTCGCTCTTCGCGGGGGCCTATCCGGGCGAGTACGACCGGTACCGGACGTTCCTGTAGCCGTCGCGCCCCGCGCCGCTCAGCGCATCCAGACGATCCGCTCCGCCCCGCGCATCCCGTCGATCCGCAGGAAGTAGATCCCGGGAGCGACCCGGCGTCCCCGCTCGTCCCGGCCGTCCCAGACGACCGAACCCCCGGCGACGAGCCCGTCGAGGGGGATCGCGCGGATCCTCCGACCGGCGGCGTCGTGGATCGTCGCCTCGGCGCCCGCCCGCGTCGCCGTCTCCAGCCGGATCGCCACCCTCCCCCACGCCGGATTCGGCGACAGCGTGACCGCCGGAGCCTTCCGCATCCGGCCCGGCGTCCGGTCGTCGTACGGCTTGGGCGCGCAGTGCCGCGGCGCCACGAGGAGGCCCTGGGGCCCGTCGGCGAGGAGAAGCAGCTCTCCGGCGACGGTGGTCCTCGCCGCGAATCCGGGGCTGTCGATCGCGCCGGCGATCACGGGATCGGTCGGATCGAAGAGGTCCACGACGTGGATCCCGTGCTGGTCGAGCGAGAGATAGACCGTCTTCTCGTGGATCCGCACGTCGCGGGTCGATCCGCGCGTCAGCACCGAGCCGATCTCCACCGGCTCGGCGGGATCTTCGAGGTCCAGCACGCGTAGGGTCCGCTCGCCGTCGTGGACGGCGGCGATCCCCCCGGACACCGCGACCCCTCCGGAGCCTTCCGGAAGCGCGAGGAACCGAACCTCCCGAGGATCTTCTCGATCCGACACGTCGACGATCGAGATCCCGGCGTCGATGTCGCTCACCAGGACGTGGCTCCGCCAGAGCGCGATCCGCCGCGCGCTGCCCGGCGTCGCCGACGCCCCGACGAGGCGCGGGGCGGTCGGATCCGACCAGTCGACGACCTGCAACCCGCCATCCCGTCCGTCGGCGACGAACAGGGTCGGGGGGGAGCCCGGCGGCGAAGAGACGAGGTCGTAGGCGTAGCCGGGCGTGTCGACCCGTCCGATCAGACGCGGCGCGAGCGGATCGGAGCGATCGAAGATCGACACCCCTCTTCTCCCCTCCGCCACGGCGAGCCGCCGCCCCGGGAGGAGCAGGACCGCGCGGGCGCTGCCGAGCGTGATCCGCTCCGCCACCAGGCGGGGCGCCTCGGGATCGGCGAGGTCGACCACCTGCAGGCCGGCCAGGTGGTTCGTGACGTAGGCGATTGATCCATCGACCGCCACCCCCGTCACGCCCCCGATCGTGTCGAACCGTCCGATCGGAGCGGGATTGTCCGGAGCCGGGATCGCGATCACGTTCAGTCCCCCCTCCAGGCCGGCGACGTAGGCGAAGCCGCCGTCCAGCTCCACGCGGTACGCCCAGTAGTCGGTGTCCACCGTTCCGACCAGTCGCGGATCGGCGGGGACGCTCACGTCGATCACCTGCAGCCCCGCGGTCTCGTCGGCGACGTAGGCGAGCCCGTCGCGCACGGCCACGTCGTAGGCGAGCCGCGGCGTGTCGAGGACCGCGATCGTTCCCGGATCGGCCGGATCCGAAACGTCCACGATCCGGAGACCCTGGTCGTACTGGGTGAAGTACGCCGTCGAGCCGATCAGCTCGGCGCCGAAGCAGCCCGCGTCGGTGACGACCTGCGACTCCACGACCGGCCGGCGGGGATCCTCGATCGAGACGACGATCGCCCCCCCGCCGCCGTCGGCCACGAGCAGGAGATCGCCGCCGCTGGTCAGCGCGAACGGCCAGTCGGGAAGAGCGACCGAGCCGACGAGCGCGGGCGAGGCCGGATCGGAGACGTCGAGGACGACGATCCGCGAGCCGAGCAGGTCCGCCAGGTAGGCGATCTCCCCCACGACCTCGACGGCGGCGATCGCCGATCCCTGATAGACCCCGGCCGGCTCCGGGGCCTCCGGATCCGTGAGATCGAAGGTCCTGAACCCCCCGGTCCAGTCGGCGACGAACGCGTGGCCCCGCGCGATCCGGAGGTCGCTGGCCAGTCCGGGCGTTTCGGCGCTTCCGACGGTCCGCGGGTTTCGGGGATCGGTGCGATCGACCACCACCAGTCCCGCCGGACCCGCCGCGAGATAGGCGTAGGAACCCTCGAGCGCCACGGCGTTGATCGATCCCGGAGCGTCGAGATCGGTCGCCCAGTGCAGGAGCCGGCTGTAGTCGACGCACTGAGCGCTCGTGGACGGCGCGGAGAGGCCGAGGACCAGGGCTGCGGCGGCGTGAAGAAAGACGCGACGTGGGAGGATCATCCCTTCCCTCCTTCCCGTCGGTTCGCCTCGGAGCCGATGCGGCCGGGTGGACGGTCTGCCGAACCGTTCAGGATATCAGAACGGAGGGATCACCGGCAGGGGACGAACCGGACGGTCTCGCCCCCCGTCTTCAGGGATTCCTCGAACGCGGCCCGCGCGATCTCGATCTCCTCCTCCGTGTTCCCGACTCCGAGCGAGAGACGGATCGCGCAATGCGCCTCTTCCGGCGTGCGGCCCATCGCCAGCAGGACGTGGGACGGCTCCGGGTCCCCCGACTTGCAGGCCGATCCCGACGAGAAGCGGATCCCGCGCCGGTCGAGGAGCAGGAGCAGGCTCTCTCCACGCACGCCGGGCAGGTGCAGGCACGTGGTGGTCGGCAGCCGGGACGGCGCCGCGCCGATCCGCGCGGCGCCGGCGCCCGTT
>WJJW01000193.1 GCA_014729455.1 Candidatus Eiseniibacteriota bacterium | reverse complement strand
GACGAACTGTTCGTGGAGGCGACCGTCGAAGACCTCCCGCGCCGCAGCTTCGATCGCGCGGCACCGCTCCTCGGAGAGCAGGCCGAGCCGGCCGTTCGCGCGCGCGGCGGCCCACTTGACCGCCGCCAGCCCGCGGATCAGCTCCGGGTGGACGGGCCGGCCGGTCAGCCGGAAGTTCGCGAGGGCGCGGGCGGTCTGCGCGCCGTAGTAGACGCCGGCGGGAACGTGCATCGCCCCCATCGTGTCCCGGACCTCCCGCTCCTTCCCGCTCACCCCTTCTTCCCCTTCTCGATCTTCGCCCACGTATCGCGGAGGGTCACCGACCGGTTGAACACCGGCCGGCCGGCCCGCACATCGGGATCCACGCAGAAATAGCCCAGCCGCTCGAACTGGAACCGGTCCCCCGGGGAGACGTTCGCGAGGCCGGGCTCCACGTAGCAGCCTTCGAGCACCTCGAGGGAGCGAGGATTGAGGTGGGCGAGGAAGTCGTCCCCCTTGTTCGGGTTCTCCGCGGCGAAGAGCCGATCGTACAAGCGCACCTCGGCCTCCACCGCGTGGCGCGCCGAGATCCAGTGGAGCGTCCCCTTCACGCGCCGGCCGTCCGGGGGCGATCCCCCGCGCGTCGCGGGATCGTACGTGCACCGGATCTCCGTGACCTCCCCCGTCGCCTCATCCTGCGTGAAGCCGGTGCAGGTGACCAGATAGGCGGCACGCAGACGCACCTCGCGTCCCGGCGCGAGCCGGAAGAACTTCTTCGGAGGATCGACCCGGAAGTCGTCCCTCTCGATATAGAGAACCCGGGAGAACGGGACCATGCGGGTCCCCGCGGCGGGATCCTCGGGGTTGTTGACCAGCTCCATCTCCTCGACCTGGTCCTCCGGGTAGTTCTCGATCACCAGACGGACCGGACGCAGGACCCCCATCGCACGCGGGGAGGTCCGATTCAGGTCCTCCCGCAGCGCATGCTCGAGCAGTTCGATGTCGACCACGCTGTCGCGCTTCGCCACCCCGATCCGGTCGCAGAAGCGCCGGATCGTCTCCGGCGTGTAGCCGCGGCGCCGCAGGCCGCGCAGGGTCGGCATGCGGGGATCGTCCCATCCGGAAACGTGCTTCTCGGTGACGAGCTGACGGAGCTTGCGCTTGCTCAGGACCGTGTAGTTCAGGTTGAGTCGCGCGAACTCGATCTGCTGCGGGTGGAAGACGTCGAGCCGATCCAGAAACCAGTCATAGAGGGGGCGATGGTCCTCGAATTCGAGGGAGCAGAGTGAATGGGTGATCCTCTCGATCGAGTCGGAGAGGCAGTGCGTGAAGTCGTACATCGGATAGATGCACCACGCCTCCCCGGTACGGTGATGATGCGCGCGGCGGATCCGGTAGATCGTCGGATCCCGCATGTTCAGGTTCGGCGAACCCATGTCGATCTTCGCGCGCAGAACGTGCGCTCCGTCCTCGAACTCCCCGGCGCGCATCCGGCCGAAGAGGTCGAGGTTCTCCTCGACCGTGCGGGTGCGGTAGGGGCTCTCGCGTCCCTTTTCCGTCAGGGTGCCCCGGTACTCGCGGATCTGGTCGGGGGTGAGGCTGCAGACGTAGGCGTCCCCCTGCTGGATGAGCTGCACGGCGTACTCGTACAGGCGCTCGAAGTAGTCGGATGCGTAGTAGAGGCGATCCTCCCAGTCGAAACCGAGCCAGCGGATGTCCTCCTGGATCGCATCGACGTATTCGGTCTCCTCCTTCGTCGGGTTCGTGTCGTCGAAGCGGAGGTTGCACGTTCCCCGGTTCTCGACCGCGACGCTGAAGTTCAGACAGATCGCCTTGGCGTGGCCGATGTGGAGGTACCCGTTCGGCTCCGGCGGGAAGCGCGTGGCGACCCGGCCCTGGTGCTTCGCGGTCCGGTTATCCTCCGCGATGATCTCGCGGATGAAATCGACGGGAGCCTCCCCCGTCTTCTCGTTCGGTGTCCGGTCTCTCGTCTCCATCGGTGGCCTGCCTCGGTTGGGTCTCCATGGCCGGAGCCGCGGTTCCGATCGCCGGCCACCGCGGCTCGGAAGAATGAAAGACGGACGATAGGCTCCGCCGCCCGACCCTGTCAACCGAACCGCCCGGGCCCTCGCTTTTCCCGAACGGTCCGGCAGCGTATACTTTGACGCGGATCGAGAAACGCAACCATGGACCCCCCCGAGGTATTGCTATGAAAACGCTTCTCCGTTCGCTCGCCGGGCTCACCGGCGTCGTGGTGCTCATCGCCCTCCCTCTCCTGTTGATCGGACCCGCCGCGGAGCCGGCGGATGACGGATCCGGGACCGCACCCGCGGCGTCGCGGTCCGGCGGGATCCTCGAGAACCTGGGGCTCCCCCGCGGACCGTTCGATCCGGTCCTCCAGCAGCCCGCCTCCGATCTCCTCCTGCAGCCCCCGGTCAACCGGGTCGTGAACGATCCGTCCGGTGAAGACACGGGGATCGTGCAGTCCGAGGTCGCGATCGCCGTCCACGGCGACAACGTCGTGGTCGGCTGGAACGACGGGATCGGATTCGCCGGTGGCGAGTCGGTCAGCGGCTACGGCTACTCCACCGACCGGGGAGAGACCTGGACCGATGCCGGCGCGGTCCCGAACGGGCAAGGGACCGACGTCTTCGGCGACCCGACGGTCGTCGCAACGAACGACGGCCTGTGGCTGTTCATGTCGCTCGATCTCGGCTCGCCGAACGGCCTGGCGCTCAACCGCGCGCGGTTCGAGGCCGGAACGTTCGAGCTCGCCCCGGCCGAGAAGTACTCCGACAACAACGCCTTCATCGACAAGGAGTTCCTGGAGCACGACGCGGCGACCGACAACGTCTACCTGACCTATACGATCGGATCGGGTCGTCTGGCGATGACCAGCGACGGCGGAGACACCTGGTCGACCCCGCTGACGATCGCCGGCGGGAGCAATCCGAACGGCTTCTACCCGGCTCCCGGCATCGACGGGGAGGTCTACGTCTCCTGGATGGATCCGCTCGGCCAGGGCAACGCCCGGCTGTACGTCCGCTACTCCTCGGACAGCGGACAGAGCTGGGCCGGCAGCGCCGTGCAGGTGACCCAGCTCGGTCCCTCCTCCGGCCAGCCGCCGCGCTGCTTCAACCGCAGCTTCAACGTCACGTTCCCCGCGATGTCGATCGATCGCAGCGACGGCCCGAACCGCGGGCGCGCCCACTTCGTCTACACCGACGGCGCCCCGGGCGGCTACGACGTCTTCTACACCTACTCCGACGACAAGGGACAGACCTGGACCACGCCGGTCCAGCTCAACGACAACGAGAACGAGACCGAGCAGTTCTGGCCCCAGGTCCACGTCGGCCCGCACGGGCGGGTCAGCGTGGTCTGGTACGACCGGCGCTACTCGTCGGGCAACAACGGGCTCTGCGACTTCTACGGCGTCCAGTCGGTCGACGGCGGCCTTACGTGGGGACCGAACCGCCGATTCTCCGACACGTCGGTGACCTGGTGCAGCGTCCCGGCGAACATCGCGCCGAACTTCGGAGATTACGTCGAGATGACCAGCGACGACCGGTCGGTCTTCGCCGTCTGGTCCGACGCCCGGCTCGGCGATCCGGACGTCCTGTTCGGCCGGATCGACGACCGGCAGGTGCTCGCGGTGACCGCGGACGTCCCCGGCGGCCGGGAGGAACTCGCCGGCACCGGGACCGCCTGGTTCATGCCGAACGAAGCGGAGCTGCGGATCTCTCCCGATCCGGACCTCGCCGCCGATCCGCTTCTCGCGGTCCCGTCCCTCGCGCTCGCCGCCTTCGCCACGCCGGCGGAGACCGACGGACTCTGGCAGCTCGCCGGCGAGGCGCT
>WJJW01000192.1 GCA_014729455.1 Candidatus Eiseniibacteriota bacterium | reverse complement strand
CGGTAGGATCGTGCCGCGGACGGAGGAGACGCTGCCGCCCGGCGGCACGGCCCGCCTGGAGGCGGCCGGCCGGGATTGGACCGCGGCGCTGGGAAACTTCGGGAGCTTCTCGTTCGATGGGATCCCGTCCGGCCCGCTGCAGATCGAGATCGAGATCGGAGAGGAACGGCTTCGCGTGCCGCCCATCGAGGAGCCGCCGGAAGAGGACCAGGCCTAGGATCGGCGGTCGTACGGGTCGCGTCGATCTCGTAGACTGGGCCCGGCGGTCGCACCGGAGGCCTGTGATCGAATCCGATCCGAACCAGATCGACGCGCTTCTCTCGAGCGACGAGATCGATCCCCTCCTCGAGGCGATCGGCTCGCTCGATTTCGTTCCCGGCCCGAAGACCGCGGCGCGGATCCGCGATCGAGCGGCCCGTGAGCTGCTGAACGATCCCTCCACCTCGCTGCGGATCGCACGCGCTCTGCTCGCCGCCGCGGCCCGGCACCACGTTGGCGACCCGGAGACGCGGGCCTGGTCCTGGCGCGCTTACGCCGAGGCGTGCCTCTACCTCGGGCGGATGCGCACCGCGGGGCGCGCGTACGAGCGGGCGACCCGGGAAGCCGAGGCGGCGAACGATGACCGCCTTCTCGGGCAGATCCTCGTCGGCCGGATCGGCACGCTCACCTTGATGGGGCGCGACGAAGGGATCGAGCCGCTCGTCCGCCGGGCCGATCGGCTCCTCCGCTCCGCCGACGACCTCGCCTACCTCGGAAAGCTGCACATGAACCTCGGCAGCGCCCACTATCACGGAGAGCGTTACGCGAAGGCGTACGAGGAGTACGAGACCGCCGCTTCGGTGCTCGAGACCGCGACCGGGATCGACTCGACTTGGATCGGACTCCGCCTGAATCAGGGAATCGCCTGCACGCATCTCTTCCGGATCCAGCAGGCGCGCGCCCTCTTCCTGGAAGTGGAGGGCCATGCGGATCGCCTCGGCCAGGAACGTCTCGGCGCGCAGGCTCGGTACAATCGCGCCCTTCTCGAGGCGGTCGCCGGCGACTACCGGGCCGCCCTGCTGCTTCTCGACGAGGCGGAGCCGATCTTCGCCCGCCAGGAGGCGCGGGATCTCCAGGCCGGCTGCCTGCTGGCGCGCGCGGAGACCTTCCTCGACCTGGGGATGCCGGTCGAGGCCCAGGAACCCGCGCGGGAGGCGGCGGAGACCTTTGCCCGCGAGACGATGGATCTGGACGCGACCCTCGCGCGGATCGCCGAGGCGCGCAGCCTTCTGCAGATGGACCGGACCGACGCGGCGATCGACCGGTTGCGAGGCGCGGAGCGGTTCTATCGCGGCAAGCGGATCGGACCCGGGCGGGCGCACGTGCTGCTCCTGCTCGCCGAGGCCCGCCTCGCCCGGGGCGAGTTCTCGGCGGCGAGGACCGCGGCGCGCGAGGCGGGCCGGCTCTTCGGTGCGGCGAACATGGAGCTGGGAGAGGTCCAGGCACGCACGATGCTGGCTCGGGCGCAGCTCGCGACCGGACGGCCGGGGGCGGCCGCGCGGACGCTCGGCCCGGCGCTCCGAACGCTGCCTCGCATGCCGATGCGGGTTCGGATGGAACTGCTCGCCCTGTCGGGGCGGGTGGCGCGTGCCGCCGGACGTCGGGCCGAAAGCTTGCGGCGGCTTCGGCGCGCGATCCGCGCTCTCGAGGACCAGAGACGTCTGATCCCGGGGCTCGAGCTCCGCTCGCGCGCCTTCGAACGGCAGGTCGAGGTCTACCACGACCTGATCGGAATCCTGATCGATTCGCCGCGCGTGCGGACCGCGCCCCTCTTCCGCACGATCGAGTCGGCGCGCGGGCGGGGTTTCCGCGAACGACGCGTCGTCGCGGGAGTCGCACGCTCGGAGGATCTGGAGGAGAAGCGGGCGCTGCTGGGCGCCTTGGTGCGCGAAGCGGAGCGGATGGAGGCGGCGCCGGAACGGGGCGACGACCCGGAGGAACGCACGAAGGTCCGTGGCAGAGTGGTCGGGCTCGAGCGGGAGATCACCCGGCTCGCTCGGTCCCTCGAACGCCGGGAGGAGGACGGCCGGTCCTGGGAGGGAGGGATCGACCCCGGCGGGATCGCCCCGCTGCTCGACGAGGACGAGGCGGTCATCGCCTACTTCGTCACCGGCGGGCGGGTTCTCGCCCTGGTCGTGCGCCGGGAGGGCGCCGTGTTCCGTCCGCTCGAGGCGGAGGCGGCGCGGATCGAGGAACGGGTCGCCGAGCTCCGCTCGCAGGTCGATTTCATGGCGGCGACCTCGGGCCGGCCGATCGGGAACCTCTCGTTCCAGCGGCGGGCGGCCGAGGAGGAGCTGCGCGCCCTCTACGAACAACTTGTCGCTCCCCTGCTCGACCACCTCCCGGAAAGCGGGAGGCTGACGCTCGTTCCCCACTCGATCCTGCACCTCGTGCCGTTCGAGTGCCTTCACGACGGGACGGGCTACGTCGACGAGCGGTTCCGGATCAGCCGAACGCCGACCGCCGACTTCCTGCTGACGCGAGAGGAGGCTTTCCGGGGATCCGCTCGCCCCTGGCTCGTCGCCGGGACCGTGCACGAGGCGCCGCCGTCGGTCGGCACGGAGATCGACGCCGTCTCCGCCTGTCTTCCCGCCGACCGCCGCCGGGTCCTGCGGGATCCTTCGGCCGGCGCGATCCTCGAGGCGATCGCCGGGGCCGGCTCGATCCACTGGAGCGGGCACGGCGCCTTTCGGGAGGACAACCCCGCCTTTTCGTACCTGATTCTCCACGACGGCGCGCTGTTCCTCGCCGACATCCTGGAGCGCAGGACCCGGGCCGACCTCGTGGTCCTGAGCGCCTGCAACACGGGCCGCGTGTTCACCGGACGAGGGGACGATCTGTCCGGAGTGGCGCACGCGTTCCTCGCCGCCGGCGCGCGGCGCCTCGTCGCCAGCCACTGGCGCGTCCACGATGCGGCCACGGAAGAGTGGATGCGACACTTCTACCGGACCCTCGGCGCGTCGAGAGAACGCGATCCCGTGGCCGCGGTGAACCAGGCCGGACGAGAGACCCGGAAACGGTGGGACCACCCCTTCTACTGGGGCGGCTTCGGGGTGCACGGAGGCTAGGGCAACGGGGCCGGAGCACGGTCGGCGATGCGGAACGTCGCGACCTCCTCGAACCTGCCGACCAGGACGTCCTCGCGCCACGCCTCCACGATCCAGCGGACGTTGCCGCCGGGAGGCAGCGGGTCCGGGAGGACCAGCTCCGCTCGGGCCGGACCCTCGTAGACAGAATCCAGGATATGGCCGATCCCGAGGGAGACACGGACACGGTCGGCGTCCGGTGGAAGCTCCCACTCCAGGCGCGGTGTCGTCTCGTCGATCGTCGCGCGCGGCGGCGGAGCGATCGCCTCGATCGCCCGGGCCAGCGAGATATCATGCAGGACCACGGCGCTGCTGTCGCCGAGGGTGACCTGCATCTCCGCCCGCAGGGGCGCGACGTACCCGTCGTCCGGAAGATAGGCGGCCTGGATGCTGTAGAGCCCGTGCGGCAGGCGTTCGAAACGGTACGTTCCCGCGCTGTCGGTCGTCGTGCTCTTGCCGAGGTACGGAACGGTGCGCGAGGCCGTGTCTTCGGCCGGGCGGGAACCGGGATTCCACGGCTGGTAGCAGTCGAGTCCGACCCGGATCCCCGGCATCGGCTCTCCCTCGTGCACGACCCGGCCCTCGATCGAACCGGTCGCGTGCTCCCGGGAGAGGAGGAAGTCGTAATGCGCGACCGTATCGGGAGCTTCCGGCAACGGGATCAGAGAAGAGAACGCGGCCTCGTACCCTTCCTTCGTCGCGCCGATCGGGAGGATCCCGGCCTCGCGCCCGAACTGATCCGTCGTGATGACCAGATGGGAGACCCGAAAGCGGCCGTCCGGGCCTGTGATCGTCTCGGATGGGATGGAGATCCCCGCGAAGCTGTGGTAGATGGGTCCGAAGAACCCGGAGACGAACGCTCCCTCGATCGGCTGTTCCGACTCGGCGTCGAGGACGCGTCCCTCGACCGCGTAGCCGCTGCCGTCCCACAGCTCCGACCGGATCATCCGCAGGTCGTGGCGCACGCTCCCTTCCGGTTCGAGCGCCACGCGCCGGGAAGTCCGATCGAACAGCAGGTGTGCGTCGTCGAAGGCGAGCACGGAGAACACCCCGCGTGGAAGATCCGCGAAGCGGTACGATCCGGCGCTGTCGGTCACCGCCGGACCGGCGACGACCGTCCAGCGGGTCCCCTCGACGACGAAGATCTCGACGCCGGCGAGCGGGGCGTCGTCGTTCACGGAGATCACGGTTCCGTGGAGCATCGGACCGGGCTCGCGCGGACGGGTCGATTCCTCCCCGCAACCGAACGTGAGACCGGCGAGCAGAACGAGGCCGCAAATGCGCCGAATTCGTTTCATCGAGACCCCCTCTCGCAATCCGAGCCGGAGCGCGCGCTTGAGATCGGTGGAAGCGTAGCACGAGCAGTTGGCGCCCAGGAAGCCGACCCTCGATGAAGAATCGGCTGTCACGCCCCCCTCGCGCCTCCGTAGTTGCGCTGTTGGACGCCCGGCGTTCCGGGCAGGTGAACGTTTTCAAGGAGGAGATTCATGCGCAAGGTGCTGTACGCGTTGGGCGTCGTCGCCCTGTTCGCCGGCGGTTGTTCCCAGGAGAGGTTCGTTCCGTCGTCGAACGAGAACAACCCGGAGGACTTGAGCGCGGGGCAGATCCATCTCTCGACCGCCGGAGACGTCGTGGTCGCGAACCGGGGCTCGGGTTCGATCTCGGTGATCGACCACCAGACCCACGAGGTCGAGACCTACATGCTCCCCGCAGAGGAAGGGGAGCCGATCCCCGAGCCGATGTACGTCGTCTACGTCGGCCGCACGCAGCGGGTATTCGTCGGCGATCGGGCGAACGACCGCGTCGCCGTCTTCGAGGCGGGCTCCTACGACGTCGTCGGCACGGTGCCGGCCGGCGAGGGGGTCTTTCACATGTGGGCGGATCCTCAGGGGAGGCAGCTCTGGGTCAACAACGACATCGAGAACACGACGACGGTGATCGATCCGATGTCGCTTCAGGTCATCACGACCGTTCCGACCCCGGCCGACCTCGTCGAGATGGGGGGCAAGCCGCACGACGTGATCGTCGGTCCGCACGGACGGCTCGCCTACGTTTCCGTCCTCGGTGTCTCGGGCGACGACGACTACATCGTGCAGTACGACATGGGAACGTACCAGGAAACGGGCCGTGCGCCCGTCGGCAAGGATCCGCACGTCTCGCTCGCCTTCCAGCACGACTATCTCTTCGTCCCGTGCCAGAACAGCAACGTAGTGGTGGTCCTCGATCGATTCTCGATGGAGGAAGAGGCGCGGATCGACGTACCGGGCGCCCATGGCGCCTGGCACGCGCGCGACGGGCGGAAGTTCTACACCGCCAACCTCCCCGGCGGCGGGAGCGAGGCATTGTTCACGATCGATACCGAGGATTTCACCGTGGTCGGGGACGGGGTCGACGCCCCGTACGCCGTTCCCCACAACATCGTGACCAACTCGGCCGACACCAAGCTGTTCCTGAGCCACTCCGGGGCCAGCTCGGACAAGGTGACGATCTTCTCGATCGATGGCAGCGACGGCCGGCCGATGTATCTCGACGAGGTCACGGTCGGGCTGAACCCGTTCGGGATCGCGTTCGCGGGCTGATCGACCGACGTCGAGCGGTCCGCATGCGGACGGAGGGCGGCGGTCCCGAGCGGGGATCGCCGCCTTATCCGCTCATTCCTTCCGAATCAGCTTTCCCAGCGCCTCCCCGTCCGGATGCAGGAAGGCCTCGATCCGATCCCGATCGACGTCCGCCACGATGATGTGCCCGACCTCGCTCGCCACGTTCGAGAAGATCCCCAGCCGCTTCATCCGCTCGGTCTGATTGTGGTTGTCCTCTGTCGGACTGACGTAGTGCACGCTGTCGACCTTGTACCGATGGATCAGGAAGAGGTGGGTCAAGGTCATCAACCTCTTCTGGCGCAGGGACTCGTCGAAGGTGTTCTGGTCCCGAACCGACAGGATGCTCTGACCGCGGCGGTCCTGGATGCTCGCGAAGATCACGTTCGCCGCCTTCTTGTCGGGAGCGGTCATGAGGCTCAGCTCCAGCAGCTCCGAGCCCGCGGTGTGGGGACGCAGCTCGACCTCGATCCCCTGCGTGATCTTGTAATGGCTCGCCCATTCCTCCAGCCATCCCTTCAGGAGCTTCGTCGGAACCTCCGTCTGGACCAGGTGCTGGAACTGGGTCGATCCCTTTCCCATCGCCTTCGTGGACGCGGTGCGCCCGGTCGAGGCCATCAGAGCCCCGTCGAGACGGGGGCCGCCGACCAGGGTCTGCGGGGTCCGGTAGGGCGATTCGATCAGGCGGAGCTTGCGCTGGAGTCGGGCCAACGCCAGCATGCCGTCCTCCTTGAGCGCCCTCGCGAACTCCTCGGCCGCCAGGCCGTCGATCTGGTGACCTCCGTAGGTCATGAAGTTGAAGACGAAACCGAGTTCCCCGAGCCTCTGCGGGAACCGGCTCATCTCCTCATCGCTCATGCCGGTCGTGTCCCAGTTGAACGACGGGGAGAGGTTGTAGGCGAGCATCTTGTTCGGATAGACGGCATGGATCGCGTCGGCGTACCGCTTGGCGTCTTCGAGGTTCGCGGTCTTGGTCTCCATCCAGAGGATGTCGGCGAACGGCGCACACCCGAGCGACTTGGCGATCGCGAGGTCGATGCCGCTCTCGACCTGGTAGTAGCCCTCGGTGGTTCGCGGCAGCTCACAGTCCCAGATCACGTGGATCCCCATCGAGCGGGCCTTCTCCCGCGCCGCCTGGTAGGAAGCCTGCGCAGAGAACTCACTCCACTCCTCGACCCGCATTGCGAAGCGTTCCCCCTCCGAGGCGCGGAATTCCATCACGTCGGCGACGGCCTGGCCGTAGGTCTTCATCCCGGCCGCCGCCTGCCAAGCCTCGATGAAGCGATTCAGGATCGTGTCGATCATCGCCTCCGGCGTCGGGGAGGAGGAGCCGCGATAGGCGTCCGCCGTTTCCCGGATCACCTCCAGGAGACCCGCCCGCTCCAGCCAGGCGAAGGTCTGCTCGAATTCCGCTTCCGAGATTTCGTAGAGCAGATGGCCGCGCACGTCCGTGAGTCCGAGATCGTGAAGACGCTTCATGATCGCGACGAAGCCGAGCTTGTAGCTGGGAAGATCGATCGACGTGGCGCCCAGAATGAACGGCTGGTCCCGCTCGTCGATACGGCTCTCGAGGAAGGTCGCCGATTCGGCGTCGGTCCGCGCCACGATGATCCCCGGGACCCCCATGACGTCGAGCTGGAACCGGGCGGCGTTCAAGCGCTTGATCTGCTCGTCCTCCGGAACCAGGACCTTTCCCCCCTGATGACCGCATTTCTTCACGCCGGGCTTCTGGTCCTCGATGTGGTATCCGGGAACGCCGGCCTCCACGAATCGGCGGATCAGATTGCGCACGTGCGCGTCGCCGCCGTGGCCGGTGTCGGCGTCGGCGATGAGGAACGGGCGGTAGTCGACGACGGCCGCCTTCTCCCGTTGCTCCTCGGTCATGCGGATGCGAGCGAAGTGCTGGTTCTTGTCCGCGACCAGCAACGCCCGGACCAGCGTCGCCGCCTCGTCCGGCACCTGGCTCAGGGGATAGCTGGCGAGGTCCGGGCCGGGATCCTCGGAGATCGACCCCTTCGCGGAGGTCGCCCAGCCGCCCAGGTAGATCCCTTCGATTCCGACCCGCTTCATCGTCACCGCCTGGCCGGGCGAGTAGGGACCGAACGTGGTGATCGCGCGGCGCTGCTCGAACAGCTCCCGCAAGCGATCGTAGAACTGCTCGGCGGCCTGGCGCGCGATCGGATAGTCGACCGGGATCGTCCCCCGCTGCTCCACGATTTCCCGGGGCGTGTGGAGACGCTCGATCTCCTCGAACCGCGAGCTCGAAAACCACTCGGTGACCTCAGCGACCCGCTTCTCGAAGTCGTTCATGACGCGCTCCTACTCCCTCGACGGGCTCGAGGACTCGAAGTCCAAGTTCTCGGTGATCCGCGTTCCATCTTTCCGGAACGTTTCCAGATACAGACGAATCCGTCGCCTCGCCTCCTCCAGGGAGTGGTTGTCGAGATTGATGTTCAGCAGATCGATGTACCATGCCGGCTTGACGTCGGAACCGACGTACGCTTCTACGATCTCCCGAGCGATCGGGAGGGTGGTGTCCTTGGAGTTGTCGTGGACGTCCCGGTCGTTCGCGCCGCGCAGCTTCTCGTACTCCTCGTCGAGGAGCCGGCGGAAGAGATCGATCGAGAAGGGGTCGCCCGCCTCCGCGCCTGTCTCGGGATCGTCCTCGGTCAGCGTCGCGCCCTTGTGCATCCACTCCCAGAGGATGCTCAGCCGGATCTCGCCGGTCGCCATGTCCTCCATCAGATAGAGCACGTCCTCGTTGCCGAAGAAGTCGGCGGGCTTCAGCGCGGCCGCCTGGAACCCCTGCCCGAACGCGTTTCCGTACTGGAGAGCCACGCTCAACAGGTCCCGAGCGCCGCGCACGGTGCGGGGAGCCGGCTCCAGCAAGGTCAGGGCCGCGGCGTCCTGATCGGTGTACCCCAGTGGAGGGAACTTCCGCCCGAGCTGGCTGGCTTCGCCGACCTTCTCCCAAACCGGCCGGACGATGTGGACCATCCGCCAGTGGGCGACCCACTTGCCGCTGGCCCCTTCCCGCTGCTCCCGCTCGGCTCCGGCCACCGCCTTGCGCATGCCGTCCTGGACCCCGGTCTCCGAGCCGACGGGGATGTTCGGTTCCATCCCCCCTTGCCAGAGAGCGTACCGGCCGTTCAGGTCCGGGGTGTTCACCGCACGGCGGACCCGATCCTCGTAGGTGCGCATGTAGCCGTAGGTCATCACGATCGCATCGATGTTCGGGTTGCGGAACTCGGGATCCCACCGCATCGCGTCCGAGACGCTGTTGATGTAGTCCCAGCGCCCGGTGTTGTAGCCGACGAACCGCCTGCCGAACGCGGCGCGGATCTCCATGAGCTGGAAGCTGGCCTCGAGCTGCTCGACGAGCATGTAGACCTTGATCTCCCCTTCGCGCAGACCGATGTGTGCCTCGAGCGCCGAGAGGATCTCGTTCCAGAGAGCGGCCTCCTCGGCGGTCTGGATCTTGGGAAGGTAGAGGACGATCGACGCTCCCTGGCTCCTCAGGGCGCGGTGGTTGTTGACGACGTACAGGACGGCGTCGACGATCGACGCCGAGAAGCCGGTGCCGTCCGCGCAGCGCACGTGTCGATCGGCGAGGTGAAGCCCGCGCGCCCGGAAGATCTTCGTCGTGAAGTCGAGATGCTTCTTCCAGTCCTCGATGATCTCGCGGCCGAAGAAGTCCCGCGCCCACGCGTTCATCTCCCCGGCGACCCGCTCGGCGGCCTCCAGGAAGATCGGATCGCGGGCGATCGCGAGCTTCAGGTTCCGCTGGTTGTTCAGGGACATCGTGGTGATCTGCCCGAGGGCGTCCTCGCCGTCGAACATCCAGCCGTCGGCGCCGGACAGCAACGCATAGGCGACGTTGCGGATGCTGCTCTCGGTGGGGCTGTTCGGCTTTGCGCCGGGACCGGTTCCCTGGATCCACTGACGCTGGAGATCGGCCGGGATCTCTCCCCCCTCGAACCGGCCATCCCGTGCGTCCTGGACACGGATCCGGGT
>WJJW01000191.1 GCA_014729455.1 Candidatus Eiseniibacteriota bacterium | reverse complement strand
GTGATCGTCCGGCCGCTCCAGGAAGGCTCGCGCGTTCTGCTCTGGCAGGTCGTCGACGTGCGGATCATCGACTTCCTGGTCAACCTCGTCGGGATCCTCGGCCGGGTCTTCAGCTACTTCCTGCGCTTCTTCCAGACGGGGTACGTCCAGTTCTACGCGACGGTGCTCCTGCTCGGGGTCGTGGTCCTGCTGTGGGTGATGTTCTAGGAGGGGGGATGGGTCTGCTCACGGGAATCGTCTTTCTGCCGCTGGCCGCTTCGGTCCTGATCCTCCTCTTGCCGAAGGATCGGCCGGGCGCGACCCGCTGGACCGCCCTCCTCGCGTCGACGGCGACCTTCGTGCTCTCGATCGGCCTGCTGACCGGTTTCCGGCCCGACGCGAGCATGCAGTTCGTCGAGAAGGTCGCGTGGATCGAGTCGATCGGCGTGGACTATCACATGGGGATCGACGGGATCTCCCTGTTCCTGGTCCTCTTGACGACCTTCCTCACGCCGCTCGTTGTCCTGTCGAGCTGGCGCGACATCGGCGAGAAGGTGCGGGCGTTCCACGCGATGCTGCTGATGCTCGAAACCGGCATGCTCGGCGCGTTCGTCGCCCTCGACCTGTTCCTGTTCTACATCTTCTGGGAGCTGATGCTGATCCCGATGTACATCCTGATCGGGGTGTGGGGCGGCCCGCGGCGGGTCTACGCGGCCGTGAAGTTCGTCCTCTATACGATCGTCGGTTCTCTGTTGATGCTGGTCGCGATCCTCGCGCTCTACTTCATGGCCGGCGGGACGACCTTCAACATCCTGGAGCTCCAGCAAACCGTGCTCTCCAGCGGAGCGCAATGGTGGCTGTTCGCCGCCTTCGGCCTCGCGTTCGCGATCAAGGTCCCGATCTGGCCGCTCCACACGTGGCTCCCGGACGCGCACGTCGAGGCGCCGACCGCCGGCAGCGTGATCCTCGCGGGGGTTTTGCTGAAGCTGGGGACGTACGGATTCCTTCGTTTCGCGATTCCGGTCTTTCCGGAGGCGGCGGTCTCGTTCCAGCCGATCCTGGTCGCGCTCGCCGTGATCGGCATCATCTACGGCGCGCTGGTGGCGATGGTCCAGACAGACATCAAGAAGCTCGTCGCCTACTCGTCGGTGAGCCACCTGGGCTACGTGATGCTCGGGCTGTTCTCGTTCAACCTGGAGGCGTTCTCGGGAGCGCTGTACCAGATGCTCAATCACGGTCTGTCGACGGGGGCGCTCTTCCTCCTGGTCGGCGTGCTCTACGAGCGCCGGCACACGCGGATGATCGCCGATTACGGAGGGATCGCGCGCACCGTGCCTCTCTTCACGGTGGCCTTCCTGGTCGTCACCTTCTCGTCGATCGGCCTGCCGGGCCTGAACGGGTTCGTCGGGGAGTTCCTGATCCTGGTCGGAGCGTTCGGCGCCAACCGGCTGGCCGGGATCCTCGCGGCGCTGGGAGTCGTTTTGGGCGCCTGCTACATGCTCTGGCTGACGCAGCGGTTCCTGTTCGGCCCGATGCGCAACGAGGAGAACCGGAGCTTGAAGGATCTCACCGCCCGCGAAGGGCTGGTCCTCGTGCCGATCCTGCTCCTGATCGTCTACATGGGGGTGCAGCCGCGTCCGCTGCTCGACCGGATGGAGCCGGCGCTCCGGGCGGCGCTGGCGCCGGTGCAAGCCGTCGCGCCGACCCCGGAGAGCCCGGAGACGCCGCTGCACGGCTTCCTGTTCGGACCCGACAGCACGGCGGCCGGTTCGGCCGCGGGGGAGGAACCACGATGAGCGGCTTCGTCCCCGGAGACCTGATGAGCTTCGGCCCGATCCTCGTCCTGGCCGGCGGAGGGGTCCTCCTGGTGGTGATCGACGCGCTGCTGGGCCGCCGGAGCGGATTCCCCTGGAGCATCCCGACGCTCCTCGTCCTCGCCCTCGCGGTCGGGACCGCCGTCGCCCAGTGGAGCACGCCGCGCAGCGCCGGGTCGCTGTCGTGGCTGCTCGCGATCGATCGCTTCGCGCTGTTCGTCGCGGTCCTGGTCTGTGTGAGCGCCGCGCTCACGGTCGTGCTTTCCGAGTCGTACCTACGGCGGATCGGACGGGTGCGCGGGGAGTTCTACTCCCTGCTGCTGCTCTCCTGCTCGGGGATGGTCCTGTTCGCGGCGACCAACGAGCTGATCACGCTGTTCCTGGCGCTCGAGCTGCTCTCGATCCCGGTCTACATCCTCTCCGGATACCTCCGCGACGACCTGCGGAGCGGGGAGGCGGCGATGAAGTACTTCTTCCTCGGCGCGCTCTCCAGCGCGGTCTTCCTGCTCGGGATCGCGTTCATCTACGGATCCACGGGAACCACGAACCTCCTGCAGGTCGTCCAGCGCGGGACCGAGACCCCCGGCCTGCTGACCGGCGGGGTCCTGCTGCTCCTGACCGGGTTCCTGTTCAAGATCGCTTCGGTGCCGTTCCACATGTGGGCGCCCGACGTGTACGAGGGGGCGCCGACGACCGTCACCGCCTTCATGGCCACCGCGGTGAAGGCGGCCGCGTTCGGGGCGCTCCTGCGCGTGATCGGTCTCGCCCCGGATCTGGTCGGCCCGATCCCGCTGGAGAAGCTCCTGTGGTGGCTGGCGGTCCTGACCATGAGCGTCGGGAACCTCGCGGCGCTGACCCAGTCGAACGTGAAGCGGATGCTCGCCTACTCGTCGATCGCCCATGCGGGGTACCTGCTGATCGCGGTGACCGTCTATGCCGGCACGGGCGACGCGCAGGCGCTCACGGGTCTGCTCTACTACCTGATCGCCTACACGTTGATGACGATCGGCGCGTTCGCCTTCGTCGTCGCCTTCGGGGACGAGAACCTCGAGATGGGAAGCTACGGCGCGCTCGGATGGCGGTATCCCGCGCTCGGGATCGGCATGAGCCTGTTCATGATCTCGCTGGCCGGGATCCCTCCGACGGCCGGTTTCTTCGGCAAGTACACGATCTTCCGCAACGCCGTCGACCACGGATACGTCCCGCTGGTCGTGATCGCGGTGCTGAACAGCGCCCTCTCCGTCGCCTACTACTTCCGCGTCATGGTCACGCTCTACATGCGTCCCGCCTCCGGCGAGGTGAAGGCCGGCTCGGGGATCGCCGTCGGAGTCGTCGTCGCTGTCTGCGCGGTCGGCGTCCTGTGGGCCGGGTTCGGGCCGGACGGATGGCTGCCGGGGGTGCCGACGCTCCTCTCCTGGGCCCAGGACTCGGTCCTGGCGCTGCGCTAGCCGTGCTCCGCTGGATCATCTTCGACGTCGGCAACGTCCTGATGAATGACGACCCGACGATGGCGTTGCTCTACCGGGAGCTGCATCGGGCGATGTGCTCGGCCGGCTACCGGATCCCGTTCCGCCAGCTCCTGGAGGAGCGGGAGGCGCTGATCCGCTCCCGTGGCCCGGAGCACTGGCAAGTGCTGGGCCGGAAGTACCTCGGAGAGGAGGGCCATTGGCGTCTCATGCACCGATGCGCTCGCAAGATCCGGGCCGACTACATGGGGTGCCACGAGCTCCTGCCGGGGGTCCTGGAGGCGGTCCGGTCCCTCTCGCGCCGCTACCGGATCGCGGTGGTGGCGAACCAGCTCCGGGAGGTGATCGACGCCCTGCAGTCGGTCGGGCTCGGCCCGCACATCTCCCTCCATGCGATCAGCGAGGTGGTCGGGCTGCGCAAGCCGGATCCCGATCTCTACCTCTGGGCGCTCGAGCGGGCGGACTGCGCGCCTGGGGAGGCGGTGATGATCGGCGATCGGGTGGACAACGACATCCGGCCGGCCCGCACCGTCGGAATGTGGACGATCCTCTACCAGCTCCCCCACGAGAAGAAGGGATACACGCCGAAGGGGGAGATGGAGCAGCTCTACTTCGAAAGCCAGCTCCGCGAGAGCATCTGCCGGATCGGACCCCGAAGCCCCGAGGAGACGCCCGACGAGACCGCCGGGGACCTCGAAGGGCTGCTCGCCGCGATCGAGCGGATCGATCGGAGGGCGGCCGGCGCTTCAGAGTCCGCTCCCCACGGCCGATAAGAAGAGGCGGCGCCGGGGTCGGGGCCCCGGAGCCGGATCTTCGACGAGCCCCAGGAGGAGCGTGGGAGTGTCACGCATCGGCAGGCGGACGTACCCGGGCCGGTTCTCGGTCGGAAGCTGGAAGGACGTGAACGCGGGCGAGGCTCGCAATCTCCGGGACCAACGGATCATCGATTTCGACCGTCTGACGGTCGTCCGCTGCGTCTACCCGGAAGGGACCGACTTCCCCGTGCACTTCCATCCGCAGGAGCAGCTCACGATCGTGGAGTCGGGGGTGCTCGAATTCACGATCGGCGGAGAGGCGGTGCGGGTCCGGGAGGGGGAGACGATCACGATCGAGCCGCGGATTCCGCACTCCACCCGGGCCGGGAACGGGGCCGCGCCCTCGCACGCGCTGCACGTATTCCTGAAGGGCCGCGCGCCCTCCGGGCGGACCGGAACCGGCGCCCGCGTCCGGACCGCCGTCCGTCCGATGCGCTGAATCGACCCCTTGGCCGATCCAGGGGGGGACGGCATACTGTCCCTATGGGGTTGGGTCCAACCGATGAGGGACGGTGATGGCACGGACTTCTCGTTGGCTCCTCCTCGCGATCCTGCTGGTCGGCTGCGACAAGGAGACCGACCCGATCCAGCCGGTCGACCGGAACTTCCCGCCTGAGATCGTCAACCTGACCTACCGGCCGGAACGGGTCCTCGCCGATCAGGAAGTGCAGTTGATCTGCGGCGCCCGCGATCGGGACGCCGATCCTCTCGGCTATCGCTGGAGCTCGACCGCCGGGGAGTTCCGGGGCGGATTCCAGCTTCCGATCGTCCGCTGGCTGTCGCCGCCCGGCGAGGCCCCGTCCACGCTGCTCGTCCGGGTGACCGATCAGCGCGACACCGTCCGGGCGGAGATCGAGATCGTCCCGGCACGTGTGCTCCCGCCCGACTCGCTCGGCTTCGTCAACGGCGCCAACCTGGTCGATCTGCGGTGGCAGCACAGCGCGGATCGGGACGTCTCCAACTGGGAGGGGTACGACGTCTTCGCCGCCTCGCGCAGCATCGCGTCCCTGCCGGCCGATTCGGTCGGCGCTTACCGGCTGAACGGATCGTCGTTCGATCGCGAGCAGTACCGCGTGATCGGCGTCGAACCCGGGCAGCGGACCTTCTACCACGTCCGATCCCGCCGGGAGTACGGCGACGTCGTCGAGCTGTCGGTCGCGGGACCGGAGATCCAGACGGCGGCCCGGCTCGACGGCTTCGGCTCGGCGTCGCTCTTCGAAATCGGAGCGCGGCCGGGCCGGGGCGAGATGGGGGTCCGGATCCGAGACGGCGCGGTCCTCCCGCTCGATCCGTCGAGCGTCTCGGAGTTCGACGTCTACCTCGGGACCGCCGATCCGGAGGACCGCGAAGGGGATCTCCGATTGAAGAGCGTCAGCCTGCTCGCCTATCGATCGACCCGGTGGTCGGGGCGGATCACCGGGATCCGGCCTCTGGGGAACGACTGGGGGATCGCTGTGGCGCCGGAGGACGGATACGCGCAGCAGGCGCCGCTCGAGGTGGGGACGGTCTACGCGATTCGAACGGCCGAGGGCCACTTCGCGAAGATGCGGGTGAACGAGCTGCGCGGGAGCCCTCCGGAGCGGCGGGTCGAGTTCCAGTGGGCCTGGCAGCCGGAACCCGGGTACCCGCGATTCTGAAGAGCGCGGCGGGGTTCGGGCCCTGGACATTCCCACAGGCGACGGTCAGCTAAGGCCCTGGCGCCGCCTGTGGGAATGCCCGAGGGCCAGTGTGGACCGGGCGTTGCAGATCGCGTGCCCCCGGGGGAGACGGATCAGCGCCGACGCGCCAGCCAGAGGCCGTAGACGCACAGACCGGACCGATACTCCTCTTCCCGCTCGATCTCCAGGTCTCCCTCGAGCAAGTCCGGGTAGTCCTGCCGCGCGCGGATGTGCTCGCCGGCGTCCATCGCGTGGATCAGGCGGGTCGTGAGCGGCGGCCGCTCCGGCTCGATGTCCTCGATCAGCAACAACCGCCCCCCGGAACGGAGGACCCGCCGCGCCTCGCCGACGAGCCGCCGGGCCAGCTCCTCGCCGAGATGGTGCAGCACGCCGTTGATGAGGACCTGACCGACGGAGCCGTCGGCGAGCGGCAGCTCCTGGCCCTGCGCCAGCGCGAACCCGTACCGCGGCATCCGGCGCTTCGCGAAACGGAGGTAGGGGAGACTGATGTCGATCCCGACGTAGCCCTCGGCCCGGAAGAGCGGCGCGAATTCACCGGTCCCGCATCCGAGGTCCAGCGTCGGCGCGTCCGGATCCAGCAGATCGAGCATCCGGCGTTTGGTGGCCCGGTAGTTCGCTTCGGCGATCTTCCGGAGGTAATGGAAGGTGTACGGGTTCTCGACCAACCGATCGATCAACGTCACGCCGCGACTTCCTTTCCGGTCCCCGGCCGGAGCCGCTAGGCGTACAACCCACGCATCTCGGCGGCGGTCGTCACGCGCTGGATCCCGAGCAGGAAGGCGGCGATCCGCATGTTCACGTGGTGCTGCTGGCTCATGTGAAGGACCGCGCGGAACGCGGAGGTCATGATCTCGTCGAGATCCTCCTGGATCCGCCGCAACGACCAGTAGTAGCCCATCCGGTTCTGGACCCACTCCAGGTACGAGACCGAGACGCCGCCGGCGTTGCAGAGGATGTCCGGGATGATGAACACGTCGCGCTCGTCGAGGATGTCGTCCGCCTCGGTCGTGATCGGTCCGTTGGCCCCCTCGGCGATCAGACGGGCCCGGATCTTCTCGGCGTTCTCCTTGGTGATCATGTTTTCCAGGGCGGCGGGAACGAGGATCTCGACGTCCCACTCGAGGATCTCCATCGGATCCTCGAGCGGGATCAGCTCGGGCATCGCCGTCTCGATCCCCTGGAGCTTGCGGTTCGCCCGCGTGTAGTCCATCACCCGCGGGATGTCGATCCCCTCCTCGTAGACGTAGCCGCCGGTGTCGTCGGAGAGCGCGACGACCCGCGCGCCGTCGCGGTAGAGGTTGAGGGCCGTATAGCTGCCGACGTTCCCGAACCCTTGGATCGCGACCCGCGCGCCGCCGAGGTCGATCTTCAGATGCCGCGCCGCCTCCCGGATGCAGATCGCCACCCCGTCGGCCGTCGCCGTCTCCCGGCCGAGGCTTCCGCCCAGCTCGGGCGGTTTGCCCGTGACGACCTCGGGCAAAAACTCCTGCCGGTGCATCGAGTAGGTGTCCATGAACCAGCCCATCACCTGGGGACCGGTGTTCACGTCCGGCGCCGGGATGTCGCGGTCGCCTCCGAAGAGATCGATCATCTCGGCGAAGTAGCGACGGGAGAGCCGCTCCAGCTCGGCGGTCGAGAGCTTCCTCGGATCGACGGCGACTCCGCCCTTGCCGCCCCCCATCGGGATGTTCACGACCGCGCACTTGTAGGTCATCCAGAAGGCGAGCGCCTTGACCTCATCGAGCGTCACCTTCGGATGGAAGCGGACCCCGCCCTTCGCCGGTCCGCGCGCGACGTTGTGCTGGACCCGGTAGCCGGTGAAGATCTCGACGCTCCCGTCGTCCATCTGGACGGGGAGCTTCACCTCCGTCACGCGGCGCGGTTGCTTGATCACGGCGATCTGGTTGGGTGTGAGCTTCAGGACCCCGGCCGCCCGGTCGAACTGGCGCATCGCGTTCCCGAGCGCCGACGTGCTGTCGAATGTACCCCGCATCGGATTCCGCTCCTTGGTGATCCCCGTCCCGGCGATTCGTCTCGATCGGCAAGAACAGAGATCGATCCTAGGGGAACCGATCCGGCCCTCCAAACGGATTCCCGCGGATCAAGCGTCCGGGGTCACGGGATCGGAGCGGTAGAGCGCGAGGATCTCGCCGACCATGCGGTCCCGCGAGAACCGCTCCAGGATCTCCGCGCGCCGCGCCCGCGCGGCGGCCCGGGCCGCGTCCCGCGCCTCCCGCCAAGCATCGAGCGCCGCGAGCAACCCCGGCAGATCTCCGGG
>WJJW01000027.1 GCA_014729455.1 Candidatus Eiseniibacteriota bacterium | reverse complement strand
GTCCCCGCCATTCGGGCGCGTCGAGCCCGGCCCGGGCCGCCCGTCGCTGGAGCGGGGTCCCCCGCGGAGCGACGAGACGGGTCGGGACGCCGAGCCGCTGCATTCCGCGGGCCAGGGTGTCGGCATGCGAGGCGAGCGCGCTCCACCAACGGACCGACGCGAGGTGGAGAACGAGACCGGCGTCGCCCGAGCCCGCACCTCCCCCGGATTCGTCCCTGGTCTCTACGTCCTCTGTCCCTGCGTCCCTTATCTCTGCGTCCCTCGTCTCTGCCACGAGCGAGCGGGACGCTACCAGATCGTCCCGGCTCCAACAAGCCCGCGGGCAAACGGTCCGGACGGCGCTTTCTGCATGGACGCGCACGGCGGCCCCCTTCTACAGTGGTCCCCGTTCGCGCCACGCAGGGGCGTGCGAGGAGGTCGGTCGGAGAGATGCGGATCGGAACGCGAATGGGACGGATCGTCTCGGCGGGTCTCGCCGTCTGCGCCGCCGCCGCGGCGGCGACGGGGACGCCCGCGCCGCAGGGGAGCGTTCTGACCCGGCCGGCCGACCGCGGCATCGATGCCGTAGAGACCATCCGGATCGTCACCCGCTGGGACGCCCCGGGCTACGAGATCGCGCCCGATTTCGGTCCGCTCGACGGCGGGAGCGGCGGGCCGGCGGCGATCGTCGACTCGTCCAACGGTGCCTACCTGATCGTCTACACGACGGGAACGATGGCCGACTCGGGCGAGGTCGCCGGCATCCCGGTCCCGATCACCGCGCGCGATCCGGCGGACGGTTCGACCTTCACCGACACCTCGCTCGAGGTCTGCCGCCGGCACCGGTCGCCGGTTCCGGAGCATCGCGAGAGCGGCCTCGCCGGGGCGATCCGGCGCCACCAGTCCGGGGACACCTTGCGCCTGGTCTCGACCTGGCGCGTCGCCGCGGCGAGCGGGTTCACCCTCTCCGCCGATTTCACTTCCTTCGTGCCGGATTTCCGTGCCTCCGAGGCGACCGTCGACACGCTCGCGGTCGACACCCTGGACGCCGGCTGGGAGGAGATCCGCTACGAGGTCCGCTACACGGTCCCGGGGCGGAGCCGCCTCGCCGGTGAGGCCAACGCGGTCCCGGTGCATCTGATCGGGCGGGACACGTTGTGCACCGAGCTTCGGATCGAGGCGGCGACGTTCGACGTCCGGACCGGCCCGCCTCCGAGCCCGATCGAACACCGGGTGGTCTCCCCCGCCGATCGCGGCGTCCGGCCCGGCGACACGGTCGAGATCCACTCCCGGTGGGACGGCGGGGGATACACGCTGATCGCCGACTTCGACGCGCTCGACGGAGGGACGGGGGGATCCGTCGCCGTGTTCGACTCCTCCGCGGTCGACACGGCGGCGATCGGATCGTATCTGATCCGCTACACCCCGGGCTCGATGAATGGCTTGCCGGACGCGGCGGTTCCCGTGCCGATCACGGCGACGGACTCGCTCGCGGACTCGTTCACCGATCGGTCGCTCGAGGTCTGCCGGAACCAGGGGACCCCGGGACCGATCCATCTCGAGAGCGTGATCCGCGACGGGCGCACCCGCTTCCGGGGAACCGACTCGCTGGTCGTCGTGAGCCGCTGGGAGAGCCCCGCCGGGCTTCCCCTGGAGGTCGAGGCCGACTACCGGCGCCTGGTTCCGGAGTTCGGGACCGACGATGCTCCGGTGGTGCGGCAAGAGGACGGCAGCTTCCTCGTGCTCTACCGGATTCCGCCGCGGGAGCGGCTCGCCCCGGATGCGGACTCGATCCGCCTGACGCTTCTCGCGCGGGACTCGCTCTGCAGCGTGACCCGGTACGACGGAATCATCATCGAACTGGACACCACCCCTCCCGCCGAGTCCCCGACGTTCGATCCCCTGCCGGCGCAGACGAACACGAGTCCGATCCGGATGTCGGGGACGGCTCCCGCCGCGGCGCGCGTGGCGATCCAGCGGAACGACACCTTCCAGTTCACCGTGGAGGTCGACGAGGACGACCGGTTCGAGACGCTGGTCGATCTCGTCGAGGGATCGAACAAGCTGGGGGGATACGCCGAGGACGAGGTCGGCAACAAGACGGTCCCCGGAAGCAGTCAGATCGTCCTCTACGTGGCCGAGGCGGCGTTCACGTACCCGACCCCACTCCGTCCGGGGGACGAGATCGTGGCGCGCGATACGGCGGGAATCGACGCGGTGGACGTCGAGATCTACAACCTGGAGGGGGACCTGATCCGCCGGATCGAGTCGGACGGCGGGGGGTTGGAGGTCCGGCTGGCGTGGAGCGGCCTCGATCGGAACGGGGACCGCGTCCAGCCGGGGTACTACCTGATGCGGACGCGGCGGAAGCTCTCCACCGGGACGAGCGTGGAAGAGGTCCTGCCGCTTCTGGTGCGCAGCGACTAGGGGGATGGGTTGACTCGGAGATCGATCGCCGCGGCGGCTCTGCTGACGCTCCTCGTCCCCTTCGCCGGCGCCGGGCTCGGCCGGGCCGAGACGCCCGGCGCGTTCCCGAATCTCGAGGCCTGGCCGGCCTCCCTCGGGCTCGCCGGCGTACCCGAAGCCCTGGGCCAAGGGATCGAGGCGACGTTGCAGAACCCGACCGGGATGCTGCACGATCCCGCGCGCGGCGCCTCCTTCTCCCATTCCTCGCTCTTCGAGGGAGGGCTCGTCCGCCACCAGGCGGCCGCCCTCTGCTGGACGCGCCACGAATCGGAGGTCGTCTTCGAGCGGGGGCGCTTCTCCGACCGGAAAGGAGCGGTGAAGTCGGCCTACGGCCTCGGCGTCACCAACCTCTCCGGCGACCTCCCGGACGGAGACACCTACGGCGAGCTGCAGGTCTCGCTCGCCTACGCCCGCCGGATCCTCTCCGGGATCCGCAGCGGGTTCCGGGTCCGGTTCGTTCAGGCTCGCAGCAGCGTCGACGGGACCGACGGCGGCGGATTCGCCTTCGACCTCGGGCTGGAGGGAACC
>WJJW01000026.1 GCA_014729455.1 Candidatus Eiseniibacteriota bacterium | reverse complement strand
TCGCTGGCGGCGAACGACACATACCGCTTCTTCGCGCCTCTCGACGATTTGCTCCGGATCGGGCCGACCGGAACCAACGTCATGGACGTGCAGATCCTGCTGGTGGGGGACTGGAGTCACAGCGCGGACTCCGGCGAGTACCCGAGGCAGGGACGTCCATGAATCGCGAATGGGGGTGCGCGCCATGAATCGAAGAGACCGAGCCGCCGCGACGGTGCGGCGATTCCCGCTGCTCCTGACCCTGCTTCTCGCAGGACCGGGAGCATCGAGCGCCCAGCTCGACAACCTGGAGCGGGTGGGTCACGAGGAGTCGAATCCGTTCCACCTGATGAACGCCGAGGTAGTGGGAGACCGCGTCTACGTGTCCGAGGGGCTCGGCAGCCTGGGAATGGAGACCTACGACGTTTCCGATCCGTCCCAGATCCTCCGCATCGACCAGGACGGGCCGACGACCTGGCGCACGCGCGGATACCCCGAGCGGGATCGGCTGGTCGGATTCGCCCACCTCGACGGCGTCCAGATCTACGACATCTCCGGTCCCTCGACCGAGCTGGTGATGGAGTACGAGCCGGAACCGAACACGAGCTATGAAGGGGGGGACTGGAGCGGAGATCTCCTGTACGTCGCCGCCCACCAGCGCGGCGTGGACGTCCTCTCGGCCGTGGAGCCGGGTCCGATCCAGTTCCTGGAGCGGATCGACCTCGGGGACAATGCGGCCTGGGACTGCGATCGGGTCGGGGAGATCCTCCTCGTCGCGAACGGACGGCACGGGCTGACGGTCGTAGACCTCGCCGAGACCCCTCCGGCGGTGATCCGGACGATCCCGCTTCCCGGGCTCGCCAACGATCTCCTGGTCCAGGACCTCCTGCTGTTTCTCAGCCTGGGCCCGGGCGGGGTGGCGGTCTTCGATCTCGCCGTTCCTTCCAACCCGGTTCTGCTGGACCACAACACCGAGAGCCGCGGAAACGTGACGCAGATCGATCGGGCCGGACACCGGCTCGTCGCCGGGTCGTGGACGCACCTGGAGCTGTACGACACGAGCGATCCGCACGCTCTCTCGCTCCTGGGCGCGGAGGACACGAAGACCTGGGCGATGGGGGCATCGATCCAGGACGACCCGATCGATCCGATCATCGCGCTCGCCGACTGGCGCGGGGTGTCGACCTATCGCCCGAACCCGGACGCGGGCCCGGACATCGAACTCTCGACGCCCCGGATCGACTTCGGCGCGGTCGCATTCGAGGCCGATACGGTGGTCACGGTCACAAACCGGGGGACGGCCGTTCTCGAGGTCACCGAGGTCACCCCTCCGGGCGGATTCGAGGTGGATCCGCAGAGCTTCTCGCTCGGGGCGGGGGAGTCGCAGGAGGTGACGATCACCGCCGTCGGGCCGGACGGGGTGCGCTCCTTCGTGCGGTATCTCTCCAACGACCCCGACGAAGCGAGCGTGCGCCAGTACGTCTACAAGAACAACGACACGTTCCCGCAGATCGGAAGCGTGGCCCCGGACTTCACCCTGCTGGGGAACGACGGGGAGGAACACACCCTGAGCGACTACCGCGGCAAGGTCGTCTTCCTCGAATTCGGCGCGAACTGGTGACCGATCTGCGCGCCGCAGGCTGCGGCGACGGATGCATCCATCTACGAGACGTTCCGGAACGACGAGTTCATCGCGTTCGAGATCACGAACGCGATGGCGATGAACGAAGAATTCGCGGAGATCTACGGCATGCGGTTCATCGGCCTGGAGGATGCGACCAGCTCCGCGTACGGGGACTACAACTACCCGAACGCCGAGGCCCCGTATCCGCGCGACATCGTCATCGACCAGGATGGGATCGTCCGCTACTGGTCGACGGAGTACGAGCCGCACAAGATCTTCGAGAAGATCGCGGAGCTCCTGGGGGCCGCTGCCTCGGTCGGAGAGGGGCCGCGGGACGTCCAGGGATCGCTCGACTGGGAACCGATCCGGCCGAACCCTTCCGGCGGCGCACTCGCGATCCGCTGGACCTCTCCGAAGGCTGGTTGGAGCCTGGAGGTCTTCGATGCGACCGGGCGGCTCGTCCGGGATCTCGGCCGCTTCGGCGCCGGGGAGCATCGGATGGACTGGGACGGCCGGGACCGCGCCGGGCGACGCCTCCCCGCCGGGGTCTACTTCCTCCGCCTGAAGAACGGATCCGAGACGGAGAGCCGGCGGATCTCACGGATCGATTGACATCGAGCAAGGAGGAGACGATGAGACGGAGCGGATTCGCAGCCCTCGTGATCGGGTTTCTCGCTCTCTGTGCCGGACCGGGGGCGGCCGAGACCTGGAACGTCGAGCAGGATGGCAGCGGCGACTTCCTCACGATCCAGGCGGCGATCGACGCCGCTTCCTCCGGGGACCTCGTCCTCGTCGGACCGGGGCGGTACACGGATCTGCATGAGGATGAAGAGGGCGCGCCGACCATCGTCGCGCTGAAGTCGGGCGTCGAGATCCGCTCCACCGACGGACCGGACGCCACGATCCTCGACGCGGAGGCGGAAGGGGAGCGCCGGGCGGTCTCGGCCTACGGGGTCGACAATGGATCCCGGCTCGCCGGTTTCACGATCCGCGGCGGGGACGCTCCCACCGGCGGAGGGGTCTACCTGTACGCCTCCGAGGCCCACATCACCGGCAACCGGGTCGTCGACAACCTGGCCGGCGAGGGAGCGGGGATCGCCTGCGACGGCCCCGGAACGCCACGGATCGAGGGGAACGAGGTCCGCGACAACGTCGCCTGCTGCGGCCCGGGAGGCGGGATCCTGTGCACCGGCGGATCCTCCGCGGAGATCATCGCCAATGTCGTGGAGCGGAACGAGGGGTTCGGCGGAGGAGGGATCGGTCTCAGCCAGGCGGGCGCCCCGCTCGTGGCGGAGAACGAGGTGGGACGGAACGTCGGGCTCTCCGGGGGCGGGTTGGCGGTGATCGCCACCGCCGCGCGCGTGGAGCGGAATCGAATTGTCGAGAACGAAGCGCAGTCCGGAGGAGGAATCATCTCATGGTCCGGTGGCGGGGCGACGTTTTCCCACAACGTCGTGGCGCGCAACCGATCGATCGGCGACGGGGGGGGCTACCACATCAGCGCGGATGCGCCTCTGCTCGAGAACGAGACGGTCGTCGCCAACTCCTCCTTCCTCGGATCGGGGATCTTCGTCTGGAACAACGCGGCGGCACGGATCGAGAAGTGCATCGTCGCGTTCAACCTCGACGGGGAGGGGATCTACGCGGACGACCCCGGTTCGGTCCCGTCCGTGCAGTGCTGCGACGTGTTCGGACACGACCTCGGCGACTACGGCGGGTTCCTCGACGACCAGACCGGAGTCGCCTCCAACCTCTCGGTCGATCCCCGGTTCTGCGATCGGGAGAACGACGACTACCGCCTCCAAGATCGCTCTCCTCTCCGACTGCTGGTCGACGCGGCCGGATCCGGCTGCGGCCTGCGCGGGGCTCTCGAGGACCGGT
Organism: Candidatus Eiseniibacteriota bacterium; assembly: GCA_014729455.1. Classification (GTDB taxonomy): domain Bacteria; phylum Eisenbacteria; class RBG-16-71-46; order CAIMUX01; family VGJL01; genus WJJW01. Next base: position 2,947 of record WJJW01000026.1, on the reverse strand, counting down.
GCGACCGGCTGGAGACCCGCGCGGCCGCGGGAGAAGACGCGGGAACGGGGGCGTGGATCGCGGTCCCGAATCCCGCGGGGGAGGCGGTTCGCCTGCTGGCGGCGGAGGGGAGCGCAGAAGAGCTTCCGCCGCGCCTCGTCGTGGTCGACGTCCGGGGCCGCCGCGTCCGCACCCTCCTGGTCGGCGCGGAGGGAACCCCCGTCTGGGACGGACGCGACGCGCGCGGCCGGCCGGTCGCGAACGGTCTCTATCTCCTTACCGGCACGGACGGCCGCGTCCTCTCCCGCGTGCTCTTGAGGCGGTGAGCCTCCGCCCCTCCTCCGGCGGCCCTTGACAGTCCGGCGGCCCTCTTGCGAGCGTCAGCCGTTGGTCTGAGCCGCGAAAGGAGGAGCCGATGCTGGAGGCGGGTGACCGCGCACCGGACTTCACCGCCGAGACGACGGGCGGGAAGAGCGCATCGTTGAAGGACTTCAGGGGGAAGACCGTCGTCCTCTACTTCTACCCGAAGGACAACACCCCCGGCTGCACGCGAGAAGCCTGCGCGTTTCGCGACAATCTCTCGCGGATCAAGCGAAAGAATACGGTGGTTCTCGGGGTCAGCCCGGACAGCGTCGCTTCCCACGATCGATTCACCGAGAAGCACGAGCTGACCTTTCCCTTGATCAGCGATCCCGACCACGCAATCGCGGAAGCGTACGGCGTCTGGGTCGAGAAGAACCGGTACGGCAAGAAGTCGATGGGGATCCAGCGGTCCACGTTCATCATCGACGAGAAGGGGAAGATCAAGGCCGTCTTTCCGAAGGTGAAGGTCGACGGCCACGTGGACGAGGTGCTGGAGGCGCTCTGAGACCGTTCCGTTCCGGGTGTCCCGCGCACCGAGGAAGGAGGACCCGATGCGCCAAGTGAAGCGCAACGACCTGCTGCTGGTCGTCGACGTCCAGAACGACTTCTTCCCGGGCGGCGCGCTCGCGGTCCCGAAGGGGGACGCGATTCTCCGCCCCGTCAACGAACTGGGGTTCCGCTTCCAGCACTGCGTGCAGACGCAAGACTGGCATCCGGCCGGCCACACCTCCTTCGCCTCCCGACACGCCGGCAAGGAGCCGTTCGAGACGATCGAACTGCCGTACGGCGAGCAGATCCTCTGGCCGGATCACTGCGTCCAGGGGACCCATGGCGCCGAATTCCACCCCGGCCTCGACATCCCCGGCGTCGAGACGATCGTCCGCAAGGGATACGATCCGGAGATCGACTCGTACTCCGCGTTCTTCGAGAACGATCACGAGACGCCCACCGGGCTGGACGGGTACCTGCGGGAGCGCGGCCTGGGCCGGATCTACGCGGTCGGTCTGGCCGCCGACTTCTGCGTCCTCTACAGCGTTCTCGATGCCCGTAGGCAGGGTTACGAGGTCGCGGTCGTCGAGGACGGGGTGCGCGGGATCGACGTGGACGGAAGCCTCGGCGCGGCGTGGCGGAAGATGGAAGAGGCGGGCGTCGTCCGGCTTCGCTCGACCGACCTCCGCTTCGAAAGCGGATAGAGTCCGATGGCGCGGGCGCGGCTGTCTCCGCTCTTCACCGATCTCTACGAGCTGACGATGATGCAGGGCTACCGGCTCTCGGGGCTCCGGGATCGGTGGGCGATCTTCGATCTGTTCTTCCGGACCCTCCCGTACGAGGGAGGCTACGCGATCGCCGCGGGGCTCGACGACGCGGTGCGCTTCCTTCTCGATCTACGATTCGAGGAGGAGGACCTCGACTACCTGCGCGGACTGAGGATGTTCCGCGACGCGTTTCTAGAGGGCCTGCGCGGCTTCCGGTTCACCGGCGACGTCGACGCGATCCCCGAAGGGACACCGGTGTTCCCGCTCCTGCCGCTGGTCCGGGTGCGCGCCCCTCTCGACGAGGCGCAGCTCGTGGAGTCGGGGCTGCTGAACCTCGTCAACTACCAGACGTTGATCGCCACGAAGGCGGCGCGGGTCTGCCTGGAGGCAAGGGAGCAGGCGGTCGTCGAGTACGGGCTGCGCCGCGCGCACGGTCCGGCCGGGGCGTTGCTGGCGACACGGGCCGCCTACGTGGGCGGCTGCGCGGGGACCTCGAACGTCGAGGCGGGGCGGCGTTACGGAATCCCGGTGAGCGGGACGATGGCGCATTCGTGGGTGACCGCGTTCCCGGACGAAGCGACCGCCTTCCGGAGGTTCCTCGAGATCTACGGCGAGGACGGGGTGCTGCTGGTCGACACCTACGACACGCTGGAAAGCGGTCTGCCGCATGCGATCGAGCTGGCGAAGGAGAGGCGGCGCGCGGGCGGGGGCCTGAAGGGGATCCGGATCGACAGCGGGGATCTCGCCTATCTTTCGACCGAGGCGCGCCGGCGCCTGGACGAGGCGGGCCTTCCGGACGTGAAGATCTTCGCCTCGAGCGACATCGACGAGTGGATCATCCACGACCTGAAGTCCCAGGGAGCCGCGATCGACGCGTGGGGAGTCGGAACGAGCATCTCCAGCGGAAAGGGAGACTCCGCGTTGAACGGGGTGTACAAGCTCGCCGCCGTGCGCGGCCCCGGCGGCGACTGGGTTCCGAAGCGCAAGCTCTCCGACGCTCCCGGAAAGTCGACGCTGCCCGGAGAGAAGCAGGTGTTCCGGCTCTTCGACCGCGAGGGAACGATGATGGCCGATCTGGTCGAGATCGGCGAGGATCCCCCTGCGCCGGGGGAGCCGGTCGTCGGGCACCATCCCGCGCTTCGCGGCGTCTCGAAGCGGTACGAGGGGGTCGATCGAGTCGAGCCGCTGCTCCGGCCCGTCCTTCGAGGCGGGAAGCCGGTCACGGAATCTCCGTCTCTAGACGCGATCCGGGAGCGGCGCCGCGAAGGGCTGGAGGCGTTGCATCCGACCTCGCGACGGTTGCTCAATCCCCATCGGTACAAGGTCAGCCTCGGACCGCGCCTCCAGGA
>WJJW01000190.1 GCA_014729455.1 Candidatus Eiseniibacteriota bacterium | reverse complement strand
TTCATCGGCAGCGGGGTGAAGGTGCTGCACGACGTGACGATCGGTCCGAACTGCGTCGTGGGCGGAGGGACGGTGATCGGGTCGACGACGACGATCGGCGCGAACTTCTCCTCGGGAGTCGGGGCGGTGATCCGCTCGGGCGGGGTGAAGATCGGCGAGAACGTCCAGCTCGCCGCCGGCGCGGTCGTGCTGCGGGACGTGCCGGACAACGCCTTCGTGATCGGAAACCCGGGGCGGGTCGTGCGCTCCCAGCCTCCGATCGAGGTGCGCCGGCCGTGAACGGGAACCGGGAAGCGCGGGTCGCCGACGTCTACGAGGAGATCCTCGGCCGGACCGACGACGCCGAGCGCCCCGCGATCCTCGGGGCCGACCGTTGCACCTACGGCGAGCTGCGCCGCAAGGTCGATCTGCTCGCCGCGCGGCTTCGCGCCGCCGGCGCCGGGCCGGGACGGAGGATCGGCATCGCGCTCGATCCGAGCGTCGGCTACCTCGTCGCCCTCCTCGGGATCCGGGCGGCCGGAGCGACGGCGGTCCTCTTCGGAACCGCCTGGACGCCGTTCGAGCAGAGACGCTGCTTCCAGCATGCGCGGCCCTCCTGGATCCTCTCGGCGGGGACGCCGGCCGTCGGCGCGGTCGATCCCGACCCGGTCGACTGCGTCGCGGCGGGGGCCCAACTCCACCGTTACGCGGCCAACGACGACGCGCCGGCCTCCGAGCCGGACGACGCCGTGATCATCTACACGAGCGGGACGACCGGCGCGCCGAAGGGAGTGGTCCTGCCGGCGGCGTCCGTCTCGGCGAACGTCCGGGCGGTCGCCGAATACCTCGAGCTCGGGCCGGAGGACTCGACGGCCGCCTTCACGCCGACCTGCTACGCGTACGCGGTCTCCCAGTTCCTCACCCACGCGCTCGCCGCGGCCGCGATCCGACCGATCCCGACCTACCTGCGCTACCCGATGGCGGTGCTGCAGGCCTGCCACGAGGACCGGTTGACCGGCCTGGCGGCGAACCCGACCTCGTTCCGGATCTTCACGCGGCTGGAGCGGCCGGCTCACTGGGACCTGAACGCCGTGCGGACCGTGATGTCGGGCGGGCAGTTCCTCGACGCCCGGCTCGTCGCATCGCTCTGCGAGGTGTTCCCGTCGACGCGCGTGGTGAACATGTACGGCGCGACCGAGAACGCGCCGCGCATCTCCTACCACTGGCTCGAGGATCGGGGAGGAGACGATCCGGCGCGGTTCTATCCGGTCGGCACCGCCGTCCGCGGGACGCGGATCGAGATCCGCGCCGAGTCGGGCGCCGTCCTGCCGCCCGGGGAGACCGGCGAGGTCGTCGTGACCGGCAACAGCCTGATGCGCGGCTTCTGGCAGGACCCGGAGGCGACGGCGAAACGGGTCCGGGACGGCTGGCTCCACACCGGGGACCTCGGCCGCTTCGACGAGGCGGGGCGGCTGCATCTCACCGGCCGATCGAGCAACGTGATCAACGTCGGCAACGAGAAGGTCTCCCCCGAAGACGTCGAGCGCAAGATGCTCGAGGTCGCCGGGGTCGCCGAGGCGGGCGTCTACGGCGTTCCCGATCCCCTGACCGGCGAGTCGGTCAGGGCGAAGATCGTTCTCGAGGAGGGGGCCGAGATCGGAGGGGACGTGGTGCAGATCCATCTGCGCCGAGCGCTCTCCTCGTACAAGATTCCGCGCGAGATCGAGGTCGTCGACGCCCTCCCGCGCACGCTCTACGGCAAGCTGGATCGGCGCAAGCTGAAGGAGGACTGAGCGTGGAGGAGATCCTGCGGGAGATCACCGGCTTCGTGCGGCGCGAACGGCCCGACGCGGAAGGCGAGATCGAGGCGATCCCGGTCCACGAGCTGTTCGATTCGATCGCGATGATCGACTTCCTCACCTACCTCGAACGGACCTTCGGGATCCGGATCTCCGACGCCGACGTGCTGCCGGAGAACTTTTCCTCCCTCGCGGCGGTCGCGCGACTCGTCGCCCGCAAGCGATCCGCCGGCTGAACGTGCTACCCTCGCCGGTTCGCGGAGATGCGGTGGCCGCCGAACCCGCGAAAGGAGAGGGTGCCGATGCAGCACGAACGGAAGCCGAACCGGCTGATCCACGAGAAGAGCCCCTATCTGAAGCAGCACGCCCGGAATCCCGTCGACTGGTATCCCTGGGGAACCGAGGCGCTGCAACGATCGCGGACTGAGGACCGACCGATCTTCCTCTCGATCGGCTACTCCGCCTGCCACTGGTGTCACGTGATGGAGTCCGAGTCGTTCGAGGATCCCGAAATCGCGGCGCTGATGAACGAGCGGTTCGTCAACGTCAAGGTCGACCGGGAGGAGCGGCCGGATCTCGACCGGATCTACATGACCGCGGTGCAGATGCTCACCGGCGCCGGCGGCTGGCCGATGAGCGTCTTCCTCACGCCCGATCTGCGTCCGTTCTACGGAGGGACCTACTTCCCGCCGGAGGACCGGTTCGGGCGGCCCGGCTTTCCGCGGGTCCTGCAGGCGGTGGCGGAGGCGTACCGATCCCGCCGCGACGAGGTGGAGCGGGCCTCCTCGGAGATCACCGACCGGATCCGGTCGCTCGGGAAGGGGGGAGAGGGGGAATCGTTGCTCTCGCCGGTGCTGCTCGATCAGGCGGCGGAGGGCCTGGCGCGATCGTTCGACGGGGCGAACGGTGGATTCGGCGGGGCCCCGAAGTTCCCGCAGAGCTTGCTGCTGCAGGTGCTGATGCGCCGGTCCCGGAGCGCATCCGATCTGGAGGCGACCCGCATGGTCCGCCGGACGCTCGGGAAGATGGCCGCCGGGGGGATCTATGACCAGATCGGCGGGGGGTTCCACCGGTACGCGACCGACGAACGCTGGCTCGTTCCGCATTTCGAGAAGATGCTCTACGACAACGCGCTCCTGGCGATCGCCTATCTCGAGGCGCATCAGCTCTACGGCGAGGCGGACGACGCGCGGGTCGCGCGGGAGACGCTCGGCTACATCGCCCGTGAGATGCGGGATCCGAACGGTGGGTTCTACGCCGCGCAGGACGCCGACAGCGAGGGGAAGGAAGGGCTCTACTACACCTGGCGCCCGGACGAGCTGAAGAACGTGCTGGGCGCGGAGGATGCGGAGCTGTTCGCGCGCGCCTACGACGTCGAGGAGGCCGGCAACTTCGAGGGACGGTCGATCCTCCATCGGGTGAAGGGCGACGAGGTGCTCGCCGGGATCAGCGGGAGCACCCCGGAGGAGGTCCGGGAACGACTCTCCGCGTGCGCGGCGCGGCTGCTCGAGGCGCGGCGCAGGCGGGTGCCGCCGCTGCGCGACGAGAAGGTCCTCGTCGACTGGAACGGGCTGGCGATCTCCGCGTTCGCGCGCGGCTCGCGCGTGCTGGCCGATCCGGTCGCCCTGCGGATCGCCGGGGAGGCCGCCGCGTTCCTGCTGGAGGAGGCGCGCGGCGCCGAGGGGCGGCTCCGGCACGTCTGGATCGACGGCGAAGCCCGGATCGACGGGCTCCTCGAGGACTACGCCGCCCTGATCCCGGCCCTGGTCGATCTGTATGAGGCGGGCGGGGAGGCGCGCTGGATCCAGGAGGCGGAAGCGCTCGCCGAGATCATGATCGATGAGTTCGCCGACGCGAACGGAGGGTTTTACGACACCCGCGCGGACCGGGACGACCTCATCGCCCGGACCCAGCGGCCGGAGGACGGCTCGATCCCGTCGGGCAACTCTCTGGCCGCCTATGGGTTGCTGCGCCTTGGCCGCCTCACCGGTCGCGAGGATCTTCTCGAGCGGGCGGCGGGTACGCTCCGCGCGTTCGCTGGCGTGATGCGACGGTTTCCGAGCGCGACCGCGCAGATGCTGCTCGCCCTGGACCTGCACCTGTCCGAGCCGCGCGAGGTGGCCGTCGTCGGGGGGTGGGAGGATCCCGCCGCGGCGGCGCTGCGTCGGGTCGTGGACGCGGCCTTCCTGCCCGATACCGTGACGCTGCACGGTTCCGGAGAGGGCGAGGAGGGATCGCTGCGCGGTCTGCGGGGTAAGCACCTCGTCGGTGGCCGTCCGGCCGCCTACGTCTGCCGGAGCTTCACCTGCCGGGAGCCGGTGACCCGGCCCGAGGAGCTGGAGGAGCAGCTCCGGGCCTGAGCCGGTAGGATGGACGACGGAGACGGAATCGGAGAGACGATGAGAGGAGTTGCGATGAAGCGGTCTGTTCTGCATCCGGTCTTGTTCCCCCTCGCAATGCTGTTCCTGCTGCCCGCGATGGCCGCGGGGCAAGGCGTCGAGTGGGCGGACCTCACCTTGGAGGAAGCCCTCGCGCAGGCCGCGGAGACCGGCCAGATCGTCATGATCGATGTCTGGGCTCCGCACTGCGGGTCGTGCGGCGACATGGACGAGGCGCTCTGGAGCACGCCGGAGGCAGCGGAGTTCACCGAGGACCTGATCCCGTTGAAGATCGAGAGTACTGCCGCCGAGGGGGCGGATCTCCGGCGCCGGTACCCGGTAACCGGGCTTCCCGCCGTGCTCTTCATCGATCCGGACGGAAGGGAGATCGATCGAATCGTGGGGTACACGCACAACCAGGCCTTCTTCGCGGAGGCGGAACCCCTGAGGGACGGCTACGATCCGCTTCCCGCTCTCGAAGAGGAACTGGCGGCCAATCCGAGCTCGACGGATCGGATGATGCCGGTCTTCGAACGCTACCTCTACCGGGGGCGTTCCGCCGAGGCGGGGAGCCTGCTCGTCCGGATCGTGGACGCCGATCCGGAGAACCGGCGCGGCGACGCCGTGAAGGCGCTGGTCAAGATGGCCAAGTACGCCCGGATCGTCGAGGGGGACTGGCAAGGGTGTTACGAGATCTGGCAGATGATCCTCGACCGGTACCCGGATTCCAGCTCCACCAGCGGGGCGGTCGCCTCCAGCTTCCGGGCCGCGCAGACTCTCGGGCGGGTGGATGAATGGGAGGAGTGGATCTGCGAGAAGGTCGAAACCCAGCCCGCCAACGCTCGTCTCCACTACTCGGTCGCCATGACGGGAAGACGGTACCGCCTCCGGGGCGACTGCTACGCGGATGCGGCCATCCGCGCCCGGGAGCTGGGGCGAGGGGGAGCGTTTCTGGACACGCTGGCCGTGGAGCTGCGCGGCTCCGGGAACGAGTAGCATTGTGGGGGATAGGTCGTATCTTCCCGTATTTCAGTGAGTTAGAGGCGGCCTCCCCGGGGCCGCCCTCGTCGATCCACTCTGCGATCCAGCATGTTTGAACACCCCTCCCCTTCCCCCCGTCTAGCCTCTCGAAGAGGGAATGATCCAGCCGGAGGCCGATGGGTGGAGACGATGACCGACGAGCGGCTAGTCACGCTGAGCCAGGAGGGGAACCTCCGCGCGTTCAACGATCTCACCGATCGCTGGCAGGGTTCGATCTACCGGTACGTCCTTCGCCTGATCGGCAACGAGGAGGACGCACGGGACGTCTGCCAGGAGGCCCTCGTCAAGGCGTACCAGAACATCGGGAGGTTGCGGGACGGCCGCAAATTCAAGCCATGGCTGCACCACATCGCTCTGAACCTCTGCCGGGACCGATACCGCTCCGCCGGGGCGAAAGCCGAGGTCCGGCCGTTCGAGGAGGAAGGGGCCGACGAGGGCCGGTTGGCCGCCGAACGAGCGCGCGACCTCTCTCCCGAGGAGCTGTTGAGCCGGGCGGACGTGAACCGGACGCTGGCCGAAGTGATGCAGAAGCTGCCGGAAGAGCAGCGCGCCGCGATCCTGCTCCGCGAGTACCACGGGTTCACTTCCGAGGAGATCGGCGAGATCACGGGGGTCCCGGCCGCGACCGTGCGGACACGGATCTTCTACGGACTGCGGACGGCGCGGCGGCTGCTTGGGCAGCGGGGGCTCATCTGAGACGGGGCGAAAGGGAGACGACATGACACAGAGACCTCCAGACGGTCCACTGGACCCGCGCCGCGAGAAGCTGATCGGCCTCCTCTACGGGGAGCTCTCCGAGGCCGAGGAGAAGGAGATCCGAAGGGAGATCGCCGGCGACGCGACCCTCCGGAGGGACTTCGAGGAGCTGGTCGCGACCCGGCAGCTCCTCGGCGAATGGAAGATCGAGGAGGAATCGCCGCGCTACCAGTTCCTCGATCGGGAACCGACCGCCCGGCGGTCGGACCCCGACGGTCCGCTCGCAAGGCTGCGGCGGAAGATCGGCTCCTGGACCGCCCTGCCGTGGGCGGTGGCGACCGCCGCCCTGGTCCTCTCC
>WJJW01000189.1 GCA_014729455.1 Candidatus Eiseniibacteriota bacterium | reverse complement strand
CCTCTACGCCCTGCCGGGCGTCCCGCACGAGATGGAGCGGATGGCGGAACGGTTCGTGCTCCCGGAGATCGGCGGTCTGCTCCGCGGTCCCCGTCGCCGGGAGCGGACGCTTCGGACGTTCGGAATCTCGGAGGCCCGACTCGCCGCGAGGATCGAGCCGATCGTTCCCGCCGGGGTCCGGGTCGCCTACCTGCCCCGCCTGGGAGCCGTGGATCTGGAGTTCTCCGCGACGGGAAGGGCGGACGAGGCGGACCGCCGGCTCGCGGCCGCCGCCGCGGCGGCGCTGGAGGAGATCGGGGATGCGGTCTACGCCGAGGGGGAGACCGATCTGGCCGAAGCGGTCGGCGTGCGGCTGCGGGAGAGAGGATGGACCCTGGCGGTCGCCGAATCGCTGACCGGGGGCGCCCTGGGGGCCCGGATCGTCTCGATCCCCGGAGCGTCGCGGACCTTCCTCGGGGACGTGGTCGCTTACGACGACCGGGCGAAGCATGCCCTGCTCGGGGTGCCGGAAGCATGGATCCGGGAGCACGGAGCCGTCAGCGGTCCGGTCGCCGAGGCGATGGCGCACGGCGCCCGGGACCGGTTCGGGGCGGACGTCGGGATCTCGACGACCGGCGTCGCCGGCCCCGACGGGGGAACAGAGGCGAAGCCGGTCGGCCTGGCCTATCTCGGTCTCGCCTGGCCCGGGGGGCGGATCGCCGTCCGGCGGCGCGGGACCGGGGGACGGGAAGCGGTGATCGGCCGGATCGTCAACGCCGCGCTCGATCTCGTCCGGCGGGCGGCGTCCGGCCTCGATCCCGATCCGGGGGGAGGATGATGGCGGAGAGTGTCCGCGCCTTCGTGGCGTTCACGATCGATCCGGAAGCCCGGCGGAGGATCGCTCCGCTGCTCGACCATCTCCGGCGCGGCCCGGCGGCGAAGAGTCTGAAGTGCGTCTCGCCGGAGAACCTCCACATGACCGTCCGGTTCTTCGGGGACCTGGACCGCAAGAGGCTGAAACGCGCGCGCGCCGCCGTGGAGGCGCTCGACGGGGGCTGGGAGATGCCGCGCGTCGAGCTGGGGGAGCTCGGGGCGTTCCCCTCGATGCGCCGCCCGAGCGTCTTCTGGCTCGGCCTCGTCGATCCCGGCGAGCGGGTGGCGACGCTGGCGCGGATGATCGATCTCACGATCCGCAAGAGCGGGTTCGGTGCGGCCGACAAGCGGTTCGTCCCGCATGTGACGATCGCGCGGTGCCGGCGCGGGCGATCGGTTCCCGATCCGGAACGTCTGACGGCCGGTTTGACACTCCCGCGGGGCCCGCTTACGATTCCCACGATCACGCTCTACCAGAGCGATCTGCGTCCGGAGGGACCCGTCTACACGCCCCTCCAGATCGCCCGCCCCCGCCCCGGTCCGGATCGGCCCGGTGTGGAACGGCCGGACGACCCGACATCCCTGCCTCCACGCGCCCGGCGAACCGGGCAGGATCCGGCAGAACCGAAGGAAGGAGAGCCTTCGAATGGTGGACACACGCGATAAAGCGAAGGAACGGGAAAAGGCGCTCGAGCTGGCCGTTTCGGGGATCGAGAAGCAGTTCGGCAAGGGATCGATCATGCGCCTCGGGGATCAGGAGGCGGTGGTCGACGCCGAGGTGATCCCCAGCGGATCGCTCGCGCTGGACGTCGCCCTCGGGGTGGGCGGCGTCCCGAGGGGACGGGTGATGGAAGTGTACGGACCCGAGTCGTCCGGGAAGACCACGCTCTGCCTGACGATGGTCGCTTCTGCGCAGCGGCACGGAGGAACGGCCGTGTTCATCGACGCGGAGCACGCGCTGCAGCCCTCCTACGCCCAGAAGCTCGGGGTCGACATCAACAACCTCCACGTCAGCCAGCCCGACACCGGCGAAGAGGCACTCGAGATCACCGACCAGCTCGTCCGCAGCGGTGCGGTCGACATCATCGTCATCGACTCGGTCGCTGCGCTCGTGCCGCGCGCCGAGATCGAGGGGGAGATGGGAGACTCCCACGTCGGCCTGCAGGCCCGGCTGATGTCGCAGGCGCTGCGGAAGCTCTCCGGATCGGTCAGCCGGAGCAAGACGGTCGTGGTCTTCATCAACCAGATCCGGATGAAGATCGGTGTCCTCTTCGGCAATCCGGAGACGACGCCGGGGGGCAACGCCCTGAAGTTCTTCAGCTCCGTGCGCCTCGACATCCGCAAGATCGCCTCGATCAAGGAGAAGGACAACGTCGTGGGCAACCGGACCCGCGTGCGGGTGGTGAAGAACAAGGTCGCGGCCCCGTTCCGGAGCGCGGAGTTCGACATCCTCTTCGACGAGGGGATCTCGCGAGGCGGGGAGATGATCGACCTCGGGGTCGACGCGGGGATCCTGCAGAAGACCGGCACGTGGATCTCCTATGGAGAGGAGCGGCTCGGACAGGGCAGGGAGAACGCGCGCCAGACCTTGCTGCAGAACCGGGAGATGGCCGAGCGCCTCGAGCGGGAGATCCGCGAGGCGATGGGCCTCCCGATCGGGTCGAGAGCCGCGGCCGGCGAACCGAAGAAGGAGGAAAGGGAAGAGAGCGCCGCGAAGGCGGGCGGAGGACGCCGGAAGTCGAAGGGCGCCGCCGCTTGAAGGGCCGCGGGAGGCGGCCGGAGACGGATCGATCCGCCGATCCGTTCGCGGCGGCCTGCCGCTACCTGACCGCCCGGGAACGGTGTGCGGAGGAAGTACGGACCTACCTCCTCCGGCGCGGCTTCTCCGCCGGAGAGGTGGACCCGGCGATCGAGCGGCTGCAGGCGGAGCGTCTGCTGGACGACCGCCGGTACGCGCGGCTGTACGTCGAGAGCCGGTCTCGCAGCTCTCCGCGATCCGGGGCGCTGCTGATCCGCGAGCTGCGACGCCGCGGAGTCGACGGGGAGACGGCCCGGGAAACGGTTCGTGGATTCCTGCGGGAGGTGCCGGAGGAGGAGCTGGCGCGGCGGG
>WJJW01000188.1 GCA_014729455.1 Candidatus Eiseniibacteriota bacterium | reverse complement strand
GAGCCGGAGCCGATGGCGGACCTCGCTCACGGCGCAGGCCTCCGCGGCGCCAGCAGGGCGGCCGCGAGGAGCGCCCCCGCAAGGCCGGCGAGGATCTTCAGAAGCCACTCCCCGTGCCGGACGTAGAAGCTCTTCTCGCGGGAGGGAACGATCCGGACGTCGATCCGGTCCTCGACGAACAGCGCGGTCCGGTGCGAGATCCTTCCCCAAGGATCGACCACCATCGAGATCCCGGTGTTCGCGCACCGCAGGAGCGGCCGTCGGGTTTCCACGGCGCGGAAGACCGCCATGTCGGCGTGCTGGACCGGAGCGGCATTGCGTCCGAACCAGAAGTCGTTGGTGATGTTCACGAGCATCTCGGCGCCTTCGTCGGCGAAGCGGCGGGCGAGGTCGGGGAAGATGCTCTCGAAGCAGATCAGCACCCCGAACCGCGTCCCATCGGCCGGAAACAGGACGTTCCGCCTCCCGGGGGTGAAGTCCGACTGTCCGAAGTTGAGCCCCGCCAGCCAAGGCACCGCGTCGCGAAACGGCATCCGCTCGCTGAACGGGACCAGCCTCTGCTTGTCGTAGCGGAGCTGGACCAGGCCCTCGGCGTCGAACAGCGCGGCGGAGTTGTGCGACTCGTAGACGCCCTCCACGCGGCTGTGGTCGAGCGTCCCGGCCAGAAGCGGGATCCCGAGCTCCCGCACCGTCTCCTGCACCTGGCCGAGGTAGATCGGCTCCTGCAGGAGGAGGATCGGCGCGGCGGTTTCCGGCCAGACGATCAGATCCGGTTCGGTCTCGGCGGCGGCCCGCGTCCGTTCCAGGAGATCCCCGACGACGATCTCCCGGTAGCGGGGATCCCACTTGATCTCCCGGCTCGTGTTCGGCTGGATCAGGGAGACCGACAGGCCGGTCGGGCCATCGACCCGATCCGTGGGCGCCGCGCGCAGGACCTGGAATCCGTAGATCCACGGCAGCAGGGCGACGAGGACCAGGCATGCCGCCGCTCCGGCGCGCCGGCGCCCCTGGACGCCGACCACGGTGTCGAGGAGACCGCCGCAGAGCGCCACCCAGAAGGTCAGACCCCAGAAGCCGGTGAGCGCGCCGATCTGGAGAATCGGCGTGGCGTCGACCAGCGCGTATGCGGGGATCCCCCACGGGAAGCCGAGCGGTCCGATCGATCGCGCGTATTCGGCCAGCGCCGCGAAGAGAGGCCAGACCAGACCGACGGGCAGCCGGAGCCGCCGGGCGATCCCGCTCGCGAACGCCGCGGCGAACCCGGAATAGACGGCGAGGTAGGCCGACATGAACAGCAGCGAGGGGATCATGATTCCCGGGATCGTCACCTCCTCGTTCGGGAGGCTCAGGATCCAGTGAAACGCCAGCAGGAAGTGGAAGAGGCCGGCGATCCATCCCAGCAGGAAGGCGCGCCGCAGCCCGAGCCGCTCCGCCGCGGCGAGCGCGCGCAGCAGCGGGACCGGGGCGACGAGAACGAGCGGGGTCCACCCGACGGGCGGAAACGCGAGGCTCGACAGCACGCCCGAGAGGAGCGCGAGCAGCAAACCAGAGCCTTGACCGGGAACGCGCATCGTGCCTATCCTCTAGGTTTGCCGGTTCGAGACCAAGCGGTGGACGGGACCCGGGCGAGAGCCCAGGAGGAAGAACACCCATGCCCCATCACAAGTCAACGGAAAAGCGGATGCGGACGAACGAGCGCGATCGGCGCAAGAACATCGCCGTGCGCAGCGAGGTCCGGTCGGCGATCCGTCGGTTCCGGGCGAACGTCGGCAAGGAGAACGCGTCCGAGCTGCTGCGGAAGGCCGAGTCCGTCCTCGACAACGCCGTCCGCAAGGGAGTCCTGCACGCGCGGACGAGCGACCGGCAGAAGAGCCGTCTCGCGAAAGCCGCCCACAAGGCCGCTTCCAGCAAGTCTTAGAGCGACGGTCAGATCCCGAAGAGGATCTCTTCCCATTCGTACCAACCGGGGCCCCGCGTCAGAATGCGACGCAGGGCCTCGACGGCGCCCGCCGCGAACGCCGACCGGTCCTGGACCGCGTGGACCGTCCGGATCGTCTCTCCCGCGCCGCCCAGCAGGACGTGGTGCTCGCCGATCACGCCGCCGAGCCGGACCGCGTGCAGGCCGATCTCCCGGGGATCCCGGGGCCCCGTGGATCCGGATCGGCCCGTGATCGCCTCTCCGCCGCGCTCCTCGCGCCAGGCCTCGCCGAGACGGAGGGCGGTTCCGCTGGGAGCGTCCCGCTTCCCGGCGTGATGGACGTCGACGATCTCGATCTGCCAGTCCCGCGGCAGACGCGCGGCCGCCTCGCGAACGGCGCGAACCAGGAGAGGAATCCCCAGGCTGAAATTCGGCGCCCAGCAGACCGGAACGCTCCGAGACGCCTCCCGCAGCGCCGCCGCGCCGATCTCCTCGATCGCCGTCGTGCCCGAGACCAGAGCGCATCCGAGGCGCGCGGCGGTCGCGGCCGCGTGCCGGGTCCCTTCGGGGGAGCTGAATTCGATGATCCCCGCGACCGCGCCGCCCTCCAGCGCATCGAGGTCCGGTGCCGTGCGCGGCGGACCGGGATCGTGCGCGAGCGCCGGGTCGACCCGATAGAGGAGCTCCAGATCGGAAGCGTTGCGGAGGACCCCTTCGACCGCGCGGCCCATGCGGCCGCACGCGCCCAGGAGGGCGATCGAATGAGGCGCGCCTTCGGGTGCGTTCAAGACAGGTCGAGCTCCCCGAGGGAGCGTTCGACCTCCTCGGCGACCTTCGCGAGACGATCGGCCGTCTCCGGTTCGACCGGCACCAGGGGCAACCGGAGCGCGTCGGCGATCAGACCGCGGCGCGCCAGGAGGTTCTTGACCGGCCCGGGGTTCGACTCCAGGAACAGCCCCTTGAACAGTGGCAGGAGCCGCTGGTGGATCTCCCTGGCCCGGTCGACCCGGCCCGCCGTGTGGGCCCGGATCATCTCCCCGAGCGCCCGCGGGTGCAGGTTCCCGGCCACGGACACGACCCCCGTCGCGCCCACGGCCAGCATCGGCAACGTGAGGGAGTCGTCCCCGGAGAGGATGCTGAGAGAGGTCGTCCGGCAGAGCTCGGAGACCTGGTCGAGCGATCCGCACGCCTCCTTGACCGCGACGATGTTCTCGACCTCGCCGAGGCGCGCGATCGTCTCCGGTTCGAGGCGCACTCCGGTCCGCCCGGGCACGTTGTACAGCATGATCGGCAGGCTCGTTCGCTTTGCGATCTCCCGAAAGTGCGCCAGGAGACCCGATTGCGTCGGTTTGTTGTAGTACGGTGTGATGAGCAGGACCCCGTCGGCGCCCCACTCCGCGGCCCGCTCCACGAGCTGCTTCGTCGTCTCCGTCGCGTTGGTTCCCGCTCCCGCCAGGACGAAGCTGCCGGGGCGGCGCGACCGGACGCAGGCGCGGACGAGCGTCTCTCTCTCCGCGAGCGTCAGCGTCGCCGCTTCCCCCGTGCATCCTGCGGGAACGACCCCGTCGACCCTCCCCTCATGCAGGTGTGCGAGGAGACGTTCGATCCCCTCCTCATCGAGCTTGCCGTCCCGGAACGGGGTCGCCATGGCGACCGAAATGCCGTCGAACATCGGTTATCCCTTTGCCACGGGGGCCTTCGCCGCGCGCGACCGGGCCGCTCCCGCCACCGCGAGCGGCCAGGTACCGGTGAAGATCACGCGCGTCGGCCCCTCGAGCCAGTACTGCTCGTCTTCATCTTTCCAGACGCGGAGCTGGTCCCCGCCACGCGTGGAGACGGTGATCGGGCCCGGGTTCCCCTCCAGGGTCCAGTGCGCCGCCGCCACGCAGCCGGACCCGCATGAGAGGGTCTCTCCTTCGACGCCGCGTTCCAGGGTGCGGATGCGGATCTCGGCGCGCCGCCGTTCCACGAAGGTGACGTTGGCCCCCTTCGACCCGGGCCAGGCGTGGTGGCGCAGCGTCATGCCGAGGCCGACGACGTCGACCGCCTGCACGTCCCCCACCGGGACGATCCAATGGTCGACGCCGGCGTGGATCAGAGCGGCCGGCCGCGGCCGGAGGCGGGAGAGATTCGGCATCCGGCGCTCCTCCGCCGTGCCGACCTGGACGGCGAACGCCCGATCGGTCCGCACGGCGACGACCGGGATCTTCATCATGCGGAAGTGGATCCGGTCGGTTCCCTCCCCCATGATGTGCGCCGCTGCGCATCGGGCTCCGTTGCCGCAGAACTCGGCGGGCGTGCCGTCGGCGTTGCGGTAATCGACGATCGTGCCGCCCGTTCCCTGGCGGATGAGCAGCAGACCGTCCGCCCCGATCCCGCGGTGGCGATCCAGGAGATAGCGGACCACACCGGTGGTCAAGCGGGGTCCCGGCTTTTCCCGGTAGTCCAGGAGCACGAAGTCGTTCCCGGCTCCCTCCACCTTCCAGAAGGCCAGCCCCTCGCTCTCCCCTCCACTCTTCTCGCGCATGGCGCCTCCTCAGCGGATCGGGACGCCCCACTCGTCCACCGCCGGATCAGTGTCCTCCAGATCCCCGGCCTCCGCAATCGGTTTCGCCGGAGGATCCGGTCCGTCTCTTCGATTCTACACGAGCGGGGGAGGTTACGGTGCCTCGGAGAGGGGAAAATCGAGGTCGTCGATCTCCCGCCCGGGGAGAAGCTCAACCGGGTGCGGGAAGGCGCCCCGCGCCTCCCCCGCGTCGGAACGACCGTTCCGGTCCCGATCCCGGAAGCCGGTGATCCGGTAGAGCCCGGGGGAGATCCCCGAGAAGGCGAACGATCCATCGCCCCGCGTCTCCTCGACGAGGGTGGAGTCGGCGGCCAGGAGCCGGACCACGATCGGCGGAGCGCAGCGGGCCGAGTCGGCGCGCGCGACGACTCGGAGCGAGTCGATCCGGGCCAGACGATCCTGGACCGCGAGGGTGTCGACGGGCGGCGGGGGTTCCCCCTGGAAGCCGATCAGCGTATCGGCGTCGACCGCTCCCCCCGGCGTGATCAGCGCCAGGAGGCTGTCCTCATCCGCGGCGAGCCGCCGCAGCATCGTCTCGCCGCGTCCGAGACAGGAAGAATCGACCGCCGCACCGGCGAGGGAGCCCGGCTCGTCGGCGAGGACGAGGTAGGGATCGACTCCGCTCTCCACGCGGCTCGTGTCGTCCAGCCGGAGCGGATGCTCCAGACAGCCGAGCAGATCCTCGTCCGGGTCGTAGGCCCGGTCGTCGCGCGCGTCGTAGTGGGCGCAGAGCCGAAGCGGGACGCCGCGCGGGATCGCTTCGATCCGGAACCGGCCGCTCCGATCGGCCTGCGCGATCCGCAGCGGGGGCGGCAGCTCCTCCGCCTCCGGGGAGATCGAATCGGAGGCGCTCCAGACGTAGAGGTAGACGCCGCCGGTTCGGATCCGCCCGCCCCGCACCGTTCCCTCGATCACGCCGTCGTCGAGATCCGGACCGGTCGCGAAGGCCGCCTGCCAGGGCCCCAGGGCGATGCCGCGCCGGTCGACCACCTCTTCTCCGAGCAGCACCGTGTAGGTCTGGTCGTCTTCGAGCGGCGCGGCGAGGATCAAGTCGAGACGCCGCCCCTCCTCCCAGCTCCGCTCGGCGAGAGGGAGCGGCGGCGCCCAGAACGTCCAGTCCTGAACGCTTCCCTCGTCCATCTCCTTGCTGAAGAGGAAGGAGATCGTGTCCGGATCGACCGACACCGCGGCGGAGTCCGGCGAGAGCGCCGCGACGCGGGGCACCTCCTGATCGACCGGGCCGCCCGACGGAGGTTCCACCTGGGCGCAGGCGACCCCGGCGAGGAGCAGGACCAGACCGAAGCGGCGCCCCCGCGAATCGACGGCCGGGCGCGTGGGAAGGCGCGCACCCATCCGGGAGCTAGGGACGTCCCCCTCCGGCCGCCATGCAGTGCACCAGGATCCCCTTCTGCAGGTGCATCCGATTCTCCGCCTGGTCGAACACCACGCTCTGCGGTCCGTCCATCACCTCGTCGGTGATCTCCTCGCCGCGGTGGGCCGGCAGGCAGTGCAGGACCAGGGCGTCCTCCCCGGCGAGCCCGAGCAACCGGCGGTCGAGCGTGTAGCCGGCGAAGGCCCGGCGGCGCAGTTCGGCCTCCTCTTCCTGCCCCATGCTGGTCCAGGTGTCGACGTAGATCGCTCTGGCTCCCTTGATCGCCTCCTCGGGACGATCGAAGATCTCGACCTTCCCCTTCCCGCTGGTTCGGGCTTGCTCGACCGCCTTCTCGTCCGGGTGGTACCCCTCGGGGCAGGCCAGGCGAAGCTCGATCTCGTAGGCGAGCGTGGCGTCGATCCAGCTCTTCGCCACGTTGTTGCCATCTCCGATCCAGGCGATCCGCATGCCGTCGAGCGCGACCCCCTTCTCCCGGAGCGTGAACAGGTCCGAGAGGATCTGACACGGATGCTCGGCGTCGGTCAGCCCGTTGATGACCGGGACCGAGGCGTGCTTCGCCATCTCCGCGACGTCCGATTGGCGGAACGTGCGGATCATGATCCCGTCGACGTAGCGTGAGAGGACCTGGGCGATGTCGTGGACCGACTCGCGCTTGCCGAATCCGATCTCCGCGTCGGTGATGTAGAGACCGCGTCCGCCGAGCTGACCGACGCCGACCTCGAAGCTGACCCGGGTGCGCAGGGACGGCTTGTGGAAGATCAGCGCGAGGGTCTTGCCCGAGAGGCGGGGCTCGCTCCGTCCCGCCCGCCACGCCTCCTTCAGCGTCGCCGCGAGATCGAGGATCAGATCCAGCTCCTCGCGGCCGAAGTCTGCGATGCTCAGAAAGTCGATCTTGCCCATGCTCCCCGCTCCTCCCCTCCGGCTCTCACAAGATGAACCGGCTCAGATCCTTGTCCCCCACGATCGGGCGCAGCTTCGTCTCCACCGTGCCCGGATCGATCTCCACACGACCGGTGCCCCGCTCGGGAACCTCGAAGAGGAGGTCCTCGAGGAGGGTCGTCAGGACGGTGTGCAGTCGCCGCGCTCCGATGTTCTCCGCCGCCTCGTTCACCTCCGCGGCGATCTCCGCGATCTTCTCGATCGCCGCCTCCTGGAAGGCCACCTCGACCCCTTCGGTCGCCAGCAATGCCTGGTACTGCTTCAGGAGTGCGTTGCGCGGCTCCTGGAGGATCCGCACGAAATCGCCCGTGGTCAAGGACGACAGCTCGACGCGGATCGGAAAGCGTCCCTGCAGCTCCGGGATCAGATCGGACGGATCGTTCTGGTGGAAGGCGCCGGCGGCGATGAACAGGATGTGCTCGGTCTTGACCATCCCGTACTTGGTCGTCACGTTGGAGCCCTCGACGATCGGCAGGAGATCCCGCTGGACCCCTTCCCGGGAGACCTCGGGGCCCTGGCCCGCGTGGGATCCCGCGACCTTGTCGATCTCGTCGATGAACAGGATCCCGCTCGTCTGGACGCGCTCGAGCCCCTCGGTGGTCACCCGGTCCGGGTCGACCAGACGGGCCGTCTCCTGGGCGACCAGCAGCTCCCGGGCTTCACGGATCGGGACGCGGCGCCTCTTCTTCTTGCGCGGCACCATCGAGTCGAACGCCTCGGTGAACTGCTGGTCCAGCTCCTCGACCCCCATCTGCGTGAAGATCGAGATCGGCTGCGCGCTGCTCCGCTCCGTCTCGACCTCGACGACGCGATCCTCGAGTCGCCCCTCGCGCAGCTCGAGACGGAGCCGCTCGCGCGTCCGGGCGTCTCGCTCTTCGTCGTTCTCCTCCGGCGTCTCGACCTCTTCCGGGCGGGGGCGGCGAGGGCGGCGCCGGGGAAGCAGAAGGTCCAGGATCCGCTCCTCCGCCTGCTCGCGCGCGCGCCCCTGCACCTCCTCGGCGAGCTCGGCACGCACCATCGAGATCGACAGCTCCACCAGGTCGCGGACCATCGACTCCACGTCGCGGCCGATGTAGCCGACCTCCGTGAACTTCGACGCCTCGACCTTCAGGAACGGCGCCTGCGCCAGACGCGCGAGCCGCCGGGCGATCTCGGTCTTCCCGACCCCGGTCGGTCCGATCATCAGGATGTTGTTCGGCAGGATCTCGTCGGCGATCTCCTTCGGGGCGAGGGACCGGCGGTACCGGTTGCGCAGCGCGATCGCCACCGCTCGCTTCGCGGCGTCCTGTCCCACGACGTAGCGATCCAGCTCGCGGACGATCTGCGTCGGGGTCAACGTGCTCGGATCCATGCTAGGAGTCCTCCGGAAGCTGGAGGATCTGGATCTCCCCGCCCGTGTAGATGCAGATCTCCGCCGCGCCGTGGAGCGCCTCCCGCGCGATCCGATCGACGGGAAGGTCGGTGTGCCGCAAGAGCGCCCGCGCGATCCCGATGGCGTATCCCGCCCCCGATCCGACCGCGAGGACCCACTCGTCGGGCTCGACGAGGTCCCCGTTGCCCGAGAGGACGAAGAGCTGCTCCCGATCCAGCACGAGGAGCTGCGCGTCGAGGCGGCGCAGCGCCCGATCGGTCCTCCAGAACCGGGCGACCTCGACCGCAGCGCGGCGGAGGTTTCCCCCGTGTCCCTGCAGGCTCTTCTCGAAGCGTTCGAAGAGCTGCAGCGCGTCGGCCGCCCCGCCGGCGAATCCGGCCAGGACCTTCCCTCCGGACAATCGCCGGATCTTGCGCGCCGTGCTCTTGAGAATCGTCCCGCCCGCCGTGACCTGCCCATCGGCGGCGATCGCGGCCCGCCCGTCGCGGATCAGGCCGAGGACGGTCGTCGCGCGGATCCTCTGCATCAGCGTCTCCTTCCCGATCGCGGGTGGTGGCGATCGACGGCTTCTCGCAGCGCCTCGACGGAGACGTGCGTGTAGATCTGTGTGGTTC
>WJJW01000003.1 GCA_014729455.1 Candidatus Eiseniibacteriota bacterium | reverse complement strand
GCGGCGGCCGAGGTGCCGCGGAAGTCCGCGATCGTCCCGGTGGTGATCCCGACCGGCCCGCAAAGCTCCGGTTTCGGAGAGGGACCATCCAGGGATCCCCGACTGCTGTAGCGTTCGAGCGCCTCGGTCTCCCAGTTGACCGCCCCGACCGTCAGGACTTCCGGGCTGTCGGCGGGGGCGAGGAGGGAGCGATCCGCGCGTACGTGCTCCTCCATCCGCGCGCCGGAGCCGACCCGAAAGAGGTGGAGGGTCCGGCCGGCGATCGAGCCGCGCGCGCGGCGCACCCGAAGCGTGACGGGAGCGCCGTCGGGGGAGTCCCACTGGATGTCCCGGTATGCGTACAGGGCGTTTCCGTACGCGTCCGCGGAGCTCCGCACGATCTCCCCGGAATCGTCGACGATCTCGAGGACCAGATCGAGGTCGGGGGAGATCGGCCAGAGGTCCCAGAGCAGGACGACGGCGAGGGTCTGGCCCGCTCCCACGCGGTGGAAGTCGATCCCCTCGTCGTCGGGGGCGAGTTCGAGGAGGCCGTCGCCGTCGCGGTCTTCGGCCGCGGTCCAGTAGTGCCGCTGCGCTTCGTTCCCCGCGGAGTTGACCCAGAGCACGCCGGCGCGCGCGGCCCGCGCGGCGATGTCGTTGATCGGGCCGGTTCCGTCGAGGCCGCCGAAGTACCATCCGACGGAGTGGCTGATCACCGAGACGTTCTCCTCGATCAGCCAGTCGACGGCCGCGCTCAGGTCGATCGGAGTCGCGGCGTTGACGAGGTAGAGCTGCGCTTCGGGGGCCACGTCATGGACGATCTCCGCGCAGGCGGTCCCATGCGACTCGCCGCCGCCGGTGATGTCGCCGGATCCGGCGGGGGACTCGAAAAAGGAGCGGACCCGCGTGTCGGCGGGCAGCTCGGTCCCCAGGAGCGCCTCGTAGCCGGCGAACCCGAGGTCGAGGACCGCCACGCGTACGTCGCGCCCGCGGGTCCCCGTCGCGTGGATCGCCGGAACCTCCATCATCTCGAGCCCCTCGCTGTCGATCCGCGCCGGCTGTCCGCGGGGCGGGCGGAACAGCAGCTCGACGCCCGGGAGCGCGCCGGTGGCGAGCAGGTCCGAGAACGGAAGGACGAGCTGGGCGAGGTCTCCCGCCTCCCCTTCCCACCGAGCGGTCGGAGCGATTCGTTGCACCCCCACCCGCAGCTCGCTCCAGGGCACGACCGGATCCCGGCGCAGGAGGACCCGGACCCGCCCGGCCGCCGCTTCCTCGCGATCCCATGCGAAGAGCCCCGTTCCCGCTTCCCGCTCGATCGCGGAAACGGGCGAAGCGGAGGCGGCCAACCGGTGAAGGAACGGGGTGACGGTCCCGGCCCGCGCCGGAACCGAGACGAGCGCCATCCCGGCGAGCAACCAGACGAGCGCGCGGACCTCGCGTCTCACGGGAACCTCCAGTGCAGGCGAACGCCGAATGAACCGGCGTCGAGCTCTTCGTCTTCCGCGGGGCGCACCCATTCGCTCGTCGCCACGTGTGGCTCGGTGGGCACCACGCTGAGGTACGCCTCGATCCGGAATCGCGGCGCGATCGTCCGCTCCAACCCGGCCAGAAGGAGGAAACCGGGATCGACGCGGTCGTCGGGCTGGAGGGTGTTCGGTTCATCGAGCAGGTCGTACTCGAATCGTTCGCGCGCCCACAACAGGGTGCCACCGACTCCGACGATCGGGGTGAGCGCCGCCTCGGGGCGCAGGGGGGCGCGGACCGTCAGCTCGAGGGGAATCCAGGTCAGCGTCGCCCGGGGTGAACCGACGAAGAACGGGCTCGACAGATCGGCCGACCGCCGGATGTAGCCGATCTCGAACCCGAGGGAGACCGCCGGCCGGTCGAATCGCCGCGCGACGAGTAGGTGGAAGGTCGGTCCCGGATCGTAGAGATCCGCGAGCCGGTTCGCGCGCGGGGCGGCGTATCCGACGCCGATTCCCGCCTCGAACGGACCGGCGGTCGAGCCGGGAGCGGCCGCGGCGAGGATCCCCAGCATGGCGATCCAGATCCCGTATCTCCGACGAACGCGCATCGTGTCTCCTCGAGGATCCGAGAGGCATCCCCCGAGATTCCTCGGATTTCCGAGGGGGGATCTCCTCGCCGTCCGTCCGGGCGGGCGCCGGCGTCCGGGCAAACGCACGTGGATCAGTGCTTACGCCCGCGTCCCGATCCCTTCTGGCATGGTACGGTCCCTGCTTTGTTTCGGCGAGAAGAACCTGCTTCGCGAGCGGCCGGAGGAGCACGGCCGTGATCGTTTCGGCGGGGAAGGGGCGGTTTGCGACGGGAGGTCGGCTCCAAGGGGGCTGCCACCGAATTCCGCAGGGCCGAGATGGCCGGGCAGCCGGGAACCCCAGACGGTCGGACCGTCCCTTCTTCCGTCTTCCTTCCGCGTTCGCTACCGATACGCCTCGATCCCGGTCAGCACCGATCCGATGATCAGCGTGTGGATGTCGTGGGTCCCCTCGTAGGTATGGACCGACTCGAGATTGGCCATGTGACGGCCGGACGCGTGCTCGAGGGTGATCCCGCTGGCGCCGAGCAGGTCGCGCGCGTCGCGGGCGACCTGAAGGGCCATCCGCACGTTGTCCCGTTTGGCGAGCGAGACGTGGTAGAACTTCGCCTTCCCCTCTTCCTTCAGCCTCCCCAGACGGTAGGCGAGAAGCTGGCCCTTGGTGATCTCGCTGACCATCTCGACGAGCTTTCGCTGGACGAGCTGATGTCCGGCGATCGGCCCGTCGAACTGCACGCGGGTCTTCGCGTGCCGGAGCGCCTCGTGGTAGCAGGCGCCGGCCGCCCCTACCGCGCCCCAGGCGATGCCGTACCGGGCCTGGGTGAGGCAGTCGAGCGCCGTCTTCAGCCCCAGCGCGCCGGGAAGCGCCGCGCCGGCCGGGATCCGGCAGTCCTCGAAGAGCAGCTCGGAGGTGACCGACGCGCGCAGGCTCCACTTGTGCTTCGTCTCGACGGTCGAGTAGCCGGGCGTTCCCGCTTCGACCAGGAACCCGCGGATCGTCTCGTCGGCCTTGGCGAAGACGACGGCGACGTCGGCGATCGAGCCATTGGTGATCCACATCTTCGCTCCGTTCAGGACCCACCCGTCGCCATCGCGCCGGGCGACCGTGCGCATCGCTCCCGGGTTCGAGCCGGCGTCCGGCTCGGTCAGGCCGTAGCAGCCGATCGCCGCGCCCGACCGGAGGAGAGGGAGCCAGCGCCTCTTCTGCTCGTCGCTGCCGTAGGTGTGGATCGGATGCATGACGAGCGATCCCTGGACGGAGGCGAAGCTCCGCAGCCCGCTGTCGCCCCGCTCGAGCTCCTGCTGGATCAGCCCGTACCCGACCGCCCCGAGCTCCGGGCTCCCTTCGCCCGGGATGTTCGGGCCGAGGATCCCCAGATCGCCCATCTCGGAGACCAGGTGGCGGGGGAAGGTCGCCTGCTCGGTCCAGGAGCCGATCTCCGGAACGACCCGCCGCTCGACCCAGCGCCGGACGGTGTCCCGGATCATCCGCTCCTCGGGGGAGAGCAGCGCGTCGATCTCGTAGAAATCGATCCCTTCGTACGGCTCCATCGATGCCCCCTTTCTCCGAATCCGGCCCGCTCGGGCGGAAAACCCGTGCGGAACGTACCACCGAGGCGCTCAGAACGTCAACGAACGCAATGGCTTCACCGATCGGTCATGCGGCCCGGATCCGCCGTTGACAGGGCGAATGAGGGATACCTACACTATACGTTCTGCGTGTGTCCGGTGGATGGATGCGCGCCCTGAGCGATCCGTGCCGGATCTGCAATCAACCGGATTCGATTCCTGTCCACAGTGAGGGGGTGTTTGTCGATTGCCTGGGATTCGCGTCAAGGAAGGCGAGTCCTTCGAGAGTGCTCTCCGCCGCTTCAAGAAGAAGTGTGAAAAGGCGGGCATCCTCGCGGACGTCCGGAAGCACCAGCACTTCGAGAAGCCGAGCGAACGTCGGAAGCGGAAGGAGAACGCAGCCCGCCGCAAGGCGGCCACCTCCCGGCGGTAGAACGGCGTCACCGGAGAATGAACGACATCGACTGACGGAGTCGAAGGGGCCGGCGAGGCTCCACTCATCCGTTCCCGGCCCGGTAAACCGGGCCGGACTGTTTCCGTGAACGAACACACGCTCGATCGTCTGGAGTTCAGCAAGGTCCGGAGTCTGGTCGCCGCGCGGGCGTTCACCCCCGAGGGGCGGCGTCGCGCGCTCGCACTGCGCCCCGGCGTCGAACGAAGCGGCGCCGAGGCGGAGCTGCGGCGAGCGGTGCAGATGCGGGACGCCTGGAT
>WJJW01000187.1 GCA_014729455.1 Candidatus Eiseniibacteriota bacterium | reverse complement strand
CCTTCCCCGCGCGGCCTACGATCGGACGTTGCTCGCCGAGCTGCTCGGCGGAGGGGCCGACCGCGGCGCGCGCGCCCGCGACTGGTTGACGCCGCTGCTTCCCGGTCTCGGGCCGATGCTGCGGGGCCGTCCCCGCGCGGGCATCCTCCTCGGAGCGGTCTTCGCCTTCGGTCTCCTCCTGGCGACCCGCGCCGCCTGGGGGTTCCCGCCGTCGCCAGGGATGATCGTCTTCGAACATGCCCTGCGGATCGGCGGTCTGGTCCTCGCGCTGGCCGGCTGGGGCGTCTCCATCGAGCTGACGCGCCGGACCCGTCCGCGGCGCGGGGTCCGCGGCTACTTCGAAAAGGACGTCTACCGCCTGGCGGCCTGAGGAAAGGAGAGTCGAGAATGGCGATCCAGGGCAGCCTGCAGGAGATGTCGGTCCTCGAGGTGATCCAGCTCGTCGGGAACCAGCGCAAGAGCGCCACCCTGCGGTTCACCGGACCGGACCAGGAATGCCAGCTCCACTTCCGCGAGGGGATGCTCGTCGCCTCCCACGTCAAGGGGGGCGGGGAGGCCGAGCCGTTCCTCGACACCCTGGTCGCGCTCGCGCACCTCTCGCCGGCCGAGGCGATCGGAATCCGGGAGCAGGTGATCCACGGCGGGCGCGACTTGTGGAAAGCGGTCCTCTCGGTTCCGCATCTCAGCAAGGAGACCTGCCGAGACGTCTACCGGCAGGCGACCGCCGCGACGCTCGACCGGGTTTTGCTGTGGGAGAAGGGGCACTTCGCGGTTCTCGCGCCGTTGCAGGTGGAGCCGGTCCTCACCCCGGGCGAATCGACCGACTCCCATCTGCTCGAGGCGATGCGGCGTCTCGACGAGGTCGCCTCGCTCAAGCAAGGGGACCTGCCGCCGAACGGCGTGCCGTGCGTGAACGGCCCCGAGGAGCTGTGCGTCTCCTCGGACCCGCTGCGGCGCGCGATCCTCCGGCAGATCGACGGCCGGCGGACCGTTCAGGAAATCGTCGCGGCGACCCGCCTGGGCGAATACGAGATCTACTCGACCCTGGCGAAAGAGCGCGAGGAGGGATGGATCCAGATCCTCGCGCCGCGGCGGACCGAGCCGGAACGCGCCGCGCCGTCCCGCGAGATCCTGAGGCGCTGGCCGGCAGTCGCCGCACTGGCGACGATCCTCGCGCTCGGGATCGGCTCGGCATGGATCGGACAGCGTCTCCAGCCGGACCGCCGGGCCTGGGTGGAGTCGGCGACGCAGTGGGAGGAGCACGACCTGCGCCGGATGCTCGAGGTCTATCGATTCCGTCACGGCGCGTACCCCGACCGCCTCTCGAGCTTGCAGGAGGAAGGGGACCTGCCGATCCAGCCGAACCCGGAAGATCGCTGGACCTACCGGGTCGACGCCGGCGCCTACGAGCTGGCGATGCGCTAGGCCCGCGCGTCGGGAAGACCACCGAGGATCGCGGCCGCGGCGGAGGCGAAGTCGCGTGCAACGCAGGCGACCCCTTCCCAATTCTCCTCGCCCGCCGCGCGGGCCTGCTCCCGTCCATAGCCGGTCAGGACCAAAATGCCGCGCGCACCGAAGCGACGCCCCGCTTCGAGATCCTCGAACCGATCGCCGATCATCCAGGAGCGCACGGGATCGACACCGAGCTTCCGGCCGGCGCGCTCCAGCATCCCCGGCCTGGGCTTACGGCACGTGCAGGCTCCCGTGAAGTCGGGGTGGTGCGGGCAGACCTCGATCGCGTCGATCCCGCCCCCTTCGGCGCGCAGGAGCGCGCGCATCCGCTCGTGGACCGCCTCGAGCTGGTCTCGGTCGAAGAGACCGCGCGCGATCCCCGATTGGTTGGTCACGAGCACGCGCAGCCAGCCGCGCTCGCCCAGCCTGCGGAGCGCGTCCCCGGCGCCCGCCGTCAGGCGCACTTGCTCGGGTCGATGGAGGTAGGGGACCAGCTCGAGGAGGGTCCCGTCCCGATCGAAGAAGACCGCCGGCCGACCGCTCATCCCGCTCCCTCCGGTGGTGCCTGCTCCAGGAGACCGAGGAGCGCCGCGCGGACCCGGTCGGGATCGAGGTCGCGCAGGCACTCGATCGAGGTCGGACACCGGGAAGAGTAGCAGGGGGAGCAGGCCAGACCGAGCGTGACCACTCTCGCGCGCGCGCCGAGCGGACCGGTCCAGGAGGGATTCGTCGAGCCGAATACGCCAACGACCGGGCAGCCGGCGGCGGCGGCGAGGTGCATCGCGCCGGAGTCGTTGCTGACGCACCCGGCGAGCCGGCCGAGCATCGCGAGGCTCTCCCGGAGCGAGAGCCGGCCCGCAAGGCTCTGCGCGGCGGCGCCCCCATTGCGCGCGATCGCCTCGCCTGCGGCGACCTCCTCCCCCCCGCCGAGCACGACGATCGTCCTCCCGCCAGCGATCAGAGCGGAGGAGAGAGCGAGCCAGGAAGCCAGCGGCCACCGCTTCGTCTCCCCGTAGGTCGCCCCCGGGCAGAGCGCGACCGTCTCTTCCCCGGCGAACCCGATCTCCCGCAGACGGTCTCCGGCGGCCTCCCGCTCGTCCTCCCCCACCGGCAGTCGGGGATCGAGCGGGGCCGCGGCGTCGGCGCCGAGTCGCACAGCCAGATCGAGGAACTGCCGGGCCAGGTGCCGCTCGCGGGATCCCGACGGGACCGCGTCGGTCAGCAGAGGACCGCGCCGGTCCGTTCGAAACCCGATCCGGCGCGGGATCCTCAGAAGCCAGGGCACGAGGGCGGTGCGCAACGAGGGCGCGAAGACGACCGCGGCGTCGATCGGCACGCCGCGGAGTTGCCGCCACAGGCGCCGCTCGCCCGCTCGACTGCGAGGCGGCACGGTCAGCAGGGCGACGTCCGGCCACCGGCCATACAGG
>WJJW01000186.1 GCA_014729455.1 Candidatus Eiseniibacteriota bacterium | reverse complement strand
GGGGGCTCCCGGCGACGACTCGGTCGCCGTCGCCTGGTTCGATCCGAGGACGGGGCGGTCGATCCCCGCGCGGGCGGTCGCGATCCCCGGGACGCCCGCGTTCGCCGCGCCCGACGACCGCGACTGGGTCCTCCACCTGCGCGCCCGATGACCCGCTCGCGTCTCCTGCTGGCGGCGAAGACGATCCTCGGGGTCGGTCTGCTGGCGCTGCTGCTCTTCCGCAACGACAACCTGAGCCGGCTGGGGGAGCTGTTCGCGCGGTTCGATCCGCGCTACCTGCCGCCGCTCCTGATCGTCGCGGTCCTCCTGATCGTGATCAGTTGCTTGAAGTGGCACCTGTTCCTGCGCTTCTGGGAGATCCGGATCTCGCTTCTGCGGCTGATCGGCCTGTACACGATCGGCAATTTCTTCAGCAACTTCCTGCCGAGCATGGTCGGCGGGGACTTCGTCCGCGGCTACGTCCTCGGCCGGCGAATCGACTCGCAGTCGCGCTCGATGGCATCCGTGTTTCTCGAGCGGTTCACGGGGTTGATCGCGCTGGTCGTGCTCTGCGTCGTGACGCTGTCCGTCAAGCGGGACCTGCTGGAGCATCCGGTCGTCGCCGCCACCGCCGCGGCGATGGCGATCGGCTGCGCCGCCGGACTCTTCCTGATCGCCCGGCCGCGCGCCGCGCGGATCCTCCTGTCTCCGCTGCGCCGGACCCGGCTCGGCGCCAGGCTCTTCGACGCGCTGGAGCGGTTCCACCGCGAGATCGTCTCGTTCCGCGACCGGCCGGGGATCCTGGCGATCGCGATGGTCTATTCCTTCGCGTTCCACCTCGTCGCGGGGATCAACACCTGGCTCGCCGCGCGGGCGATCGGCGTCGACGCCGCGTTGCTGGACGTGGTGGCTCTGACCCCGTTGATCCTGCTGGTCTCCTCGGTGCCGCTGACGCCGAACGGCATCGGGATCTGGGAGTGGGCGTTCCGGGTCTACCTCGTCAGCGCGGGGGCCGGACCGGCCGAAGGTCTCGCGGTGGCGTTGATCCTCCGGGCGGAGCACATCGCCGCCTCGCTGGTCGGCGGCCTGCTCTTCCTCATCGAGCGGCCGGGGCGGAACGCCGGAAACGCGCGATGAGGCGGTGCCCTTCGGTTCCGACGAGGAGCCGATCGAGGCGGACCGCCGTCCAGAGGAACGGATAGAGGATCGAGAGCAGGGTGAGCTCCTTGCGCCGCTTGGCGAGATCGGCGGTGGTGACGACGGTCCCCTTGGCGGAGCGGTCTTCGTCGCGCGGCTTGCTGCGCAGCTCGTAGGCGAGGTTCAGGAGGAGGTCGACCAGCTCGGAGAAGGCGCGCGAGTAGGTCCGCCAGCTCTCGAGCGTGAAGGAGCCATCGAAGAGCTCGCGGAGCCGGCCGATCCGATAGCCGGGGCGGAGGTGGCCGTGCTTCTCGTCGGTCAGGCCGACCGCGTGGCGCAGCTTGACGATCCAGGAGCCCGGCTTGTGGTGCGGGACGTTGACGATCAGCGTCCCCTCGGGCTTCAGGATCCGGGCGAGCTCGCGCGCGAACGCCTCGTCGGCCTCGATATGCTCGAGGAAGTCCACGATCACGACCTGATCGAAGGCGTGGTCCGAGAACGGAGTCCGCCCCCCGTCGATCCGGTGGACCGGGTCGCCCACGAGGCCCCGGATCGCCGCGACGGTCGCCTCGTCGAGATCGGCGCTCGTCCATCGGCCGCCCTGCATCCGGAGCAGGAGGCTGACCACGCCGTTGTCGCCCCCGACGTCGAGGCAGTCGAGATCGGCGGGGTCGTGGAGCAGCTCCAGGATCCTGCGGACCTTTTCCTGCTTGATCACGGAGCGCCGGTAGAGCGCGAGCGCCGCGGCCCGGGCGGAGTCCGCCGTCACGGGAGCCCCTTGGGGATCGGGGATTTCATCCGCGCGAGAGTACGCAAGCGATCCTCCCTCCCGCAAGCGGGCGGGCGCCGGTCCGGCCGCGCGGCCAGCCTAGAAGCTCCTCTACTCCAATCATGGTCGTGTCTTAAGGACCTATGATATCCTCGTTGCGGCTGTCGAGCCCGTGCCCTTCCGGCTCCGCGGCCTCGGTTCGCCCTGCAGCCCCGCGGGTCAAGCGGGGAAGCGCCGCTGCCAGGGCGTTTGGGAGTCGAGACTCAGGAGGTCGCCGAACATGTCTCCCCGTCTGCTCCGCCTCGCTTCGATCTGGTGTTGGACCATCCTCGCGCTCTCTCTCGCCGCTCCGAGCCTCGCGGAAGTCATCCGGATCGACGGGGGCTCGGGCGAGACCGGGCTCACGATCCTCTCCCAGGATCCGACGCAGATCCATCTTCGCTACGAGGTCGGCGAGTTCCGGCTCGAGGAGGTCGACATCGACGGGCAGCGGTATCGCAAGCCGATGCTGCCGGGCGTCTTTCTCCCGAACGACGCGGGCGCGCCCGACCTTCCCGGCCTCGGACGGTTCGTGGCGATCCCCGCGGGCGCCGAGGCGCGGTTGGAGATCGTCGCCGCCGAGACCCGACTGTTCCCGGACGTCGCGGTCCCGCCGGCCCCGGTCATCCCGAAGGAGACCGACGACGGACCGCTCGTGTACGTGGCGGACCCCGACATCTTCGGGACGGACGCCGCCTATCCCGAGAGCCCGGCCCTTCTCTCGGCGCCCGGCAAGATCCGGGGCGTGGACTACGTCACGGTCGGCATCACGCCGTTCCAGTACAATCCGGTCCGCCGGGAGCTGCTCGTCTACACGCAGCTCGAGGTGCGGGTCGTCTTCGACGGGGGGACCGGTCGGTTCGGCGAGGATCGCCTGCGCAATCGTATGTGGGAGCCGATCCTCCGCAGCCACCTGCTCAACTACGATCTCCTCCCCCCCGCCGACCTCGACCGTCCGCGCGACGATCGGGACGGAGCCGAGTACGTGATCATCGCCCCGGACGACCCGGTCTTTCTCGCCTGGGCGGACACCATCAAGACCTGGCGCACGCTGCAAGGGATCGACAGCGAGGTCTTCTCCACGACGGAGATCGGCGGCAATTCCGTCTCCGCGATCGAGAGCTGGTTGAACGACGCCTACAACACCTGGGACCCGGCACCGGCGGCGTTTCTGATCCTCGGAGACTACCCGGCCGCTCCCTACGAGGAGGTGGGGATCCCGTCCCCGATCTGGTCGAGCTACTGCGCGAGCGACAACATCTACGCGGACGTCGACGGCGACAACATGCCCGACATGGTCCACGCCCGGATCTGCGCGCGCGACGAATCCGAGCTGGAGCGGATGATCGGCAAGTTCCTCGACTACGAGCGCACGCCTCCGACGAATCCCGGCTACTACGCCAACCCGGTCATCGCCGGAGGCTGGCAGACGACCCGCTGGTTCATCCTGTGCGCCGAGGTCTGTCTCGGCCATCAGGAGATCGTTCTCGGCAAGCAGCCGGTTCGGGAGTACGCGATCTACGACGGGAATCCCGGCGGCGGGATCTGGTCGTCGAACGGGAACACGCAGATCGTTCTCGACTATTTCGGACCCGCCGGGCTCGGGTACATCCCCTCGACCCCGGACCATCTGACCGATTGGGGCGGCAACGCCACCCGGATCAACGACGATCTCAACAGCGGCGCCTACCTGCTCCTCCATCGCGACCACGGCAACGAGAACGGATGGGGGGAGCCGTACTATACGAACGGGCACCTGGGCGGACTGTCCAATGAGGACCTTCCGTTCGTGTTCTCGATGAACTGCCTGACCGGGAAGTACAACTGGAGCGGAGAGTGCTTCACCGAGGCGTTCCACAGGATGGAGCACGGCGCCCTCGGCCTCGTCGCGGCCTCGGAGATCTCCTACTCGTTCGTCAACGACTGCCTCGTCTGGGGCATGTTCGACACGATGTGGCCGGACTTCATGCCGGACTACGGACCGTACCCGCCGGAGACCGGGTTCGCGACCGATCTGCGGCCCGCCTTCGGAATGGTGAGCGGCAAGTACTTCCTGCAGGCCAGCAACTGGCCCTATAACACGTCCGACAAGCTGGTCACCTATCACCTCTTCCACCATCACAGCGACCCGTTCCTCCAGCTCCACAGCGAAGTGCCGCGCGGGATGGAGATCATCCACGACGAAGCCTGCTTCCTGGGTCTGCCGGCGTTCAGCGTCCAGGCCGAGCTGGGGGCGTACATCGCCCTGACGGTCGACGGCGAGATCATCGGGAGGGCCGAGGCGACCGGACTGCCGCAGGACGTCGTGATCGATCCGCAGACCTACCCCGGGCTGCTGACGATCACCGTGACGAAGCCGAACTGCCTGCGCTACGAGGCCGAGGTTCCGATCATCCCGATGGAGGGGCCGTACCTCGTGTTCGACTCTTCCGAGATCCTCGACTCTCCGGGCGGCGACGCCGACGCGCGTCTCGACGCGGGGGAGACGGTGGACCTCGACGTCATGCTGCAGAACGTCGGCCTGGACGCGACCAGCGGGGTCACCGCGACGATCTCGTCGGAGGATCCGTACCTCGAGATCCTCGTGGCGGAGCGGGCGTTCCCGGACATCCCCGCCGACAGCGTGCGCGGGTGCGTCGAGCCGTACCGGATCCATCTGCGCGGGGACGCTCCCGACGGCCACGGCGTCTCGGTCACCGTGACCGCGGAGTCGAACGAGGGGAGCTGGGAGTCGCGGTTCGGCCTGGAGGTGGAAGCCCCCGTCCTGGCGAGCGGGGCTCCCTTGATCGACGACTCCCCTCCCGACGGGAACGGCAGCGGCGTCGCGGAACCGGGGGAGACGATCGCGTTTCAGCTCGGGATCGGGAACGTGGGCCACTCCGACGCGACGGCCCTGGAGGCGGTCCTCGCGTGCGACGACCTGTTCGTGCAGATCCTCGACGGGGAAGGGGTCTGCCTCCGCGTTCCATCCGGCGGGGAGTCGGTTGTCGGCGGGTTCCGGATCGAGATCCTCCCGCTCTGCCCGACGCCGCGGATGATCCCGCTCGACCTGTCGATCACCGGCGAGGACGGCTTCACCGCGGAGCTGGACTACGAGATCTCCGTCGGATCGTGGTTCGACGACGCGGAGGCCGATCGCGGTTGGACGATGGGGATCCCGACCGACGACGCGTCGACCGGCCGCTGGGTGCGCGCCGATCCGATCGGCACGGAGTATCAGGGAGCCCCCGTCCAGCCGGAGGACGATCACACGCCCGATCCCGCCAGCTACTGCTTCGTGACCGCGAACGGGTCGGTCGGAGGCGGGGCCGGAGACGCCGATGTCGACGAGGGGACCACCACGCTTCTCACCCCCGTCTTCGACCTCGAAGGGGCGACCTCAGCGACCGTCAGCTACTGGCGCTGGTATACGAACGACCTCGGAAACAATCCGGGCGAGGACTTCTGGTCGGTCGACGTGACGAACGACGGCGAGAGCTGGATGGCCCTCGAAGAGACGCAGGAGAGCAGCAACGCCTGGACGCACCACGAGTTCGTGATCAGCGACAGCCTGCCGATGACCGGCGCGGTGCAGCTCCGCTTCGTGGCTGAGG
>WJJW01000185.1 GCA_014729455.1 Candidatus Eiseniibacteriota bacterium | reverse complement strand
TCCTTTCGTATGCGGCTCTGGCGCCGCAGGCGCTAACCCGCGATCGAGTGGTGGCAGCTTGACTGCCGCCCTGTCGACCGCCCCCGTGAAGGACGGATCGACCCTACGATTCGCGAGCCGGTCGTTCCATACTGTCTAATCACCGGCCGGCGGCCTTCATCGCCCTCCCGATCTGCTGTGCCGCGCGATCGCAGCTCCTCTAGCTCGCGGTCGCGCGCGACCGGGAGGGCATACATTTCACTCCGGCGAGAAGGCTCGTTTCACCTGTCGCTTCCGTCATCACGGTCGACCTCGTAGAGCCCGCTTTCCTCCTCGGACAAAACGAACCCCAGTAGTGAGGACCGCGCGGCGAGAGCTCCGGGGCGGTCACGGACAGCCCGAGGTGGCGATGGACCTTGCCCGCCACGTGCGGGGCGGTCAGAAAGGCAAGCCGTCCATCGGGACACGCTCCTGCGAACTCGAGCAGCGGGGACGAGCCAGGGCGTCCAGATCGAGCACGCGGCGCAGAAGCTGCGCCCAGCCAGTTCGCGAACGACGCGCCGGAGGTGCAAGGGCGGTCGGCGGCGCCACCGCGTCCGTCCGGTCGCTCGATTGCTCGTAACCGGGCAGCGCAGGCGCGCGAAACCGTAGCAGAGCAGGCCGCGGTCGAGAGAGCGGCGAACTCTTCTGACCTTCGACGCCCCGTCGAGTCCCTGGCAATGGGCGCGTCTCCACGGACCCGAACTGAGCAGGATCGGTGCCCCGTCAGGGGGAGGAACCGCTCTCGGAAGTCGAGGGAGTCGGACAGCCGGCAAGCGTTTTCCGTCAATCCGCCGCCTCGCCGCCGAACGACCCCTCGTCAACCCTGACGAACGGACAAGCAGCAGAAAAACCGGGGGCATACGGCCGGCCACCGCCCGTGACGAGATCGACGGACGAGTCCGAGGATCGTCCCCAGTCGCGACCTCCGATCGAACTTGATGCGTCCCAACATGTTGATCTCTCCCGTCTCCCTGGCACGCCGGTTGCGTTTCCTTCCGAGCGAAGGTCGAAGACCTCACCCCCCACACCGGGGGTCGCAGCGAATCACCCACGGCGCCCGAGAAGGGCGCGCGAAAGGAGCCTCGAAATGAACCGGAACGCTAGGACCACCACGGGAATCGTCACGCTCTGTCTGTTCGGCCTGCTCGCCTTCGCCTCCACGGGCCAAGCCCTCGACATCGAGGTCACCGGCTCCGCCGGAGCGTACGTCGACCGCGGCAACGGCTGGGAAGAGGCCACGGACGGAATGGTCCTCTCCACCTGCAACAACATCCGCCTCCCGGGCAACTACGCCTGGCTCGACTGGAAGCGGGTCGGCGGCTGCGGCAACGAAGGCCGCATCGAAACCGGCCTCTCGAGGGTCAAGGACTACCACGTCGGGACCGACATCACCGGCAACAAGCAGCAGAACCAGCTCAACGGCGGGTTCATGGATCTGCTCGTCTCGCCGGAAGGAACCTCCTCCGACGCGACGATCGTCGAGTCGCCTGGTTGCCAGGGTGTCGACCACTGCGGCATCAATGCAGGCTTCGCGGCCGTCGCCGCGCTCGATCAAACGCCGGACGATCAGTTCACCACCTTCAGCGGGTGCCTCGCGCAGATCGATCCGGAGCTGCAGGTGGCGCTCTTCTACAACCACCCCACCTCGCCGATCCCGGTCTTCGTGGAGACCTACGCCAACAACGGACTCTTCGAACTCTGGCCCGGCAGCTGGGCGGAGGTGTTCCCCGACGGCAGGGCGAACATCTACGAGGGCGAGCCGCCGCCTTGCGAGGGGGAGGAGCCGACCGCGACCGAGCAGTCGACGTGGGGCCGGATCAAGTCGATGTACCAGTAGACTCCGCGCCGGCTCATCGCGGCAGGAGACGGACGGACCGATCGGCGGTTCGTCCGTCGCCGTGTTCCACACGGATCCAGTAGACCCCCGGGGCGGCCTGGCGACCCACATCGTCCCGGCCGTTCCAGGAAGGACCCGCCAGGCGCCGGATCTGCCGGCCGGCGGCATCGAAGACGGCGATCGAGACGGACCGATCCCCCGCCGGGATCCCGGAGAACCGGACCGCTCCGGAGGACGGGTTCGGATACGGCAGGCCGATCGCCGGATCGAGATCCACGACCTCTTCGGCTCCGCTGACCGCATCCGGCAGGACGAGCAGCTCGAACGGCGGCAGGCCCGTGTCGAGCGGCCCGTCGATCAGCGCGTCGGTCGTCGTGTCGTAGACGCGGATCCCGGGGGTGAAGAAGTCGCGATCGGCCAGGAACAGGTGGCCGTTCGGATAGACCAGCAGATCGGTCAGGACGTATCCCTCCGGTTCGTAGAGCGGCGTGGCGGGACCACCGGCGGCCGGATCGAACGAGGCGAGGAAGGTGTTGAAGTCGA
Organism: Candidatus Eiseniibacteriota bacterium; assembly: GCA_014729455.1. Classification (GTDB taxonomy): domain Bacteria; phylum Eisenbacteria; class RBG-16-71-46; order CAIMUX01; family VGJL01; genus WJJW01. Next base: position 1,706 of record WJJW01000185.1, on the reverse strand, counting down.
GGTCCGAGGCGACGACATACCCCTTCTCCCGCTCGGCGAGCGCGAAGTCGATCCCGTTGCCCCCGATCTCCTGTTCCGTGATCAGCATCCCGACCGATTGCATGGTCCGCGGATCGACGCGCTCGATTCCGCCCTGGTCGACCAGGTCGGCACGCGCAGTCGTCAGGACGAGCAGGTCTCCGGTAAACGGATCGAACTGGATCGGCGCGGTCGGGTTCAAGCCGGCGAGTGCGATCCCCTGCATCCCCGGCTCGCCGGGATCCATGTCGACGAGCTGGTCGGTCCGCAGGTCGACGACCGCGAGGTAGGAGGGCGCGACCGGGATCCACGGATCGGGCCAGTCCTGGCGGAACATCCGCTGGACCTGGACCAGGAGCGAGTCTCCCTGTACGTGCATCCGGTGCATCTCGCAGAGGCCGTCGTCGTCGGCGAAGGCGGCCAGGGAGATCGTGCCGAGGTGCTCTCCGGTCGAGGGATCGACCTTCAGCAGGTCGTTCGTCTCGTAGCGGGTGACGTAGGCGCGGGTCGGTGAGACGAGAGCGATGTCCTGGGGATTCGTTCCCGGTCCGACCGTGAACTGGCGGATCGTCTGGAACCCCTGGGACGGGTCGATGACCTGGACGTTGTCCGCGCCGAGACGGTTGACGACGTAGATCAGGCCGTCGTGGCAGCGGGCGACGGCGTCGGATCCGATCGGCGCGAGGTCGGCTTGCACGTCCCAGGGGGCGCTCGTCTCCATCGAGGAGATCGATCCCGCCGAGAAGAAGTCGGTCGTGACCGCCAGCACGCGGTCCGCCGCGGGGGCGGGGTCGGCCAGGCCGACGCCGGTCAGGAGCACCAGCGCCCGGAGAGCGATCTTCAAATCGCGATGGTTCATCGGTTGCATCCTTTCCACGGCGAGATCATGAGGCGATCCACGTCAACCCGGCGTGCACGGTCCGTCCGGGAAGCGGGTAGCCGTCGATGTCCTCGGTTCGCTCGTCGCCGATGTTGCGAATCTCGATCCGCGCATTCCATCCCTCGCCGAAGAGAGAGCGCTCGAGCGAGAGATCGTGGATCACGGATCCGGGAGTCTTCTGCTCTTCCTGGTTGTAGCGATGCCAGAAGCTGGAGGATCGGGCGATCACTTCCCAGCGGAGATCCCAGACTCCGCGCCGGAAGAGCGAGGAAACGTATGCCTCGTTCCGCGGCAGGTTCGGGATCCGCTTGCCGTGGTAGGTCCGGCTGTGCCCGACGTCGATCGCCTCGGTCCAGGTGTAGTTCGCCTGGACCTCGAGCCGCGTCTCGGCCGGAAGCGGCATCGTGGTCAGAACGACCGTCTCGACGCCGCGGACCCAGGCGCGATCGAGGTTGTCCGCCTTGACGGTCCGCTGGCTGTTCTGCAGCAGGTAGATCTGGTCCTCGATCAACCGCTCGAAGTAGGTCGACTCGACACGGATCGGCGCGCGCGGCGCGATCTCGATCCCGGTGTCCCACTGCAGCCCCCGCTCGGGACGCAGGCGCGGGTTTCCGTCCTGGACGCTGTTCGTGCCGAACAGCTCCGGAAAGGTCGGCAGGCGCGTCACGCGCCCGCGGTTCGCCTTGATCGCAAGGCCGTCGACCGGTGTGACGCGCAGGCCGAATGTGGCTCCTTCGTCCCGGTGGGTCGTCTCTTGCGCCTCGCCCGCCGACTCCCCCCAGCGGACCGGTCCGCCGAAGTCGTACGT
>WJJW01000184.1 GCA_014729455.1 Candidatus Eiseniibacteriota bacterium | reverse complement strand
GTCGGAGGCCATCACCGCTCCGACGGTCTCGTGCCCCCCCCGCCGCGCCTTCATCAGCGCGAGCTGCAGGGCGTCGATCCGGCTCGTCTGTCCACCGCCGATGCCGATGATCCGGCTGTCGCGGGCGCAGGCGATCGCGTTCGACTTCACCGCGCGGACGACCTTCCAGCAGAAGCGCAGGGAGGCCTCCTCCTCGGCGGTCGGGACGCGCTCGGTCACGACGCGCCAGCCGCTCTCGCCGAGATCGTGCTGCATCGGATCCTGGAGAAGGATCCCGTTGCCGAGGTTCCGGAACCACTTCTCGGTCCGAGCGGGCGGCGTGGCGGCCCGGCCGAGCTCCTCCCCCTCGAGGAGCCGGAGGTTCTTCTTCCGGCCGAGCGTCTCGCGCGCTTCCGGAGGGAACTCCGGCGCGGCGATCACCTCCAGGAACATCTGCGCGAGCTCCTCGGCGCAGGCCCGGTCGACCGGACGGTTGAGCGCAACGATCCCGCCGAACGCGCTCAAGGCATCGCCGTCGCGCGCGCGCCGGAACGCTTCGACGATCATCGGGGCGGTCGCCGCCCCGCACGGGGTGGCATGCTTGATGACCGCGGCGGCCGGATCCGGTCCGAGTTGGCGCACCAGCTCGACGGCGACCTCGAGATCCTGCAGGTTGTTGAAGGAGATCTCCTTCCCCTGCAGCTTGCGCAGCCCGCCCGGGAACCCCTCGGGGGGGCCGTAGAACGCCCCCTGCTGCGACGGGTTCTCCCCGTAGCGGAGCCTCCAGAGCAGCGGCTCGGATCGGTCGAAGCGGGCGGGAAGCACGTCGTCCTCGGCGTCCAGATACCCGGCGATCGCCGCGTCGTACGCAGCGGTGAGACGGAACCCCTTCGCGGCGAGCTTCGCGCAGAGGCTCTCCGAAAGCGCCCCGCTCCCTTGCCGGAGCGCATCGGCGACCGGCCGGTAGTCGTCCGGATCGCAGACGACGGCGACCGACGCGTGGTTCTTCGCGGCCGCACGCAGCATCGTCGGTCCGCCGACGTCGATCATCTCGATCGCCCGCGCGCGGTCCTCCGGCGCGCTGCGGATCGACGCGGTGAACGGGTAGAGGTTGATCGCGACGAGGTCGATCGGCTCGACGCCGAAGCGTTCCCGCTCTTTCTCATCTCCGGGATCCCCGCGGCGGTAGAGGATCCCTCCCTGCACCTTCGGGTGCAGGGTCTTGACGCGCCCCCCGAACAGCGCCGGAAGGTCGGCCCACTCCTCGAGCGAGACGACCGGGAATCCCCGTTCGCGAAGCCAGGCGAAGGTGCCGCCGGTCGAGAGGATCTCGGCGCCGCATTCGACGAGCGCCTCGGCCAGCGGCTCGAGGCCCTCCTTGTGGTAGGCGGAGAGCAGCGCGCGCCGGACGCGGATCATGACTCGGTCCCGACGCCGAGGGCGTCGTACACGCGCAAGTACCGACGGTACGTCTCGGCGATCTGCTCTCTTGGAAGAGGCGGGGCGGGTGGGTTGCGGTCCCAGTCGAGCCCCTTCAGGTAGCCGCGAACGTACTCCTTGTCGAGCGGTTCCGGCTCCGCGTCGCGCGGGCCGTCTCCGTCCCAATACCGAGAGGAGTCGGGGGTCAGCAGCTCGTCGATGAGACACAGGTCTCCGTCGATCCACCCGAACTCGAACTTCGTGTCGGCGAGCAACAGCCCCCGCTCGCGCGCGCGGCGTCCCGCGTCCCGAAAGATCCGGATCGACAGGTCGCGAAGACGTCCGGCCAGGTCGGATCCGATCCGGTCGCAGAGCTCCTCGTAGGTGACGGGCCGGTCGTGTCCGACGTCCTCTTTCGTCGTCGGCGTGAAGAGCGGCTCCGGCAACTCCCCGTAGTCGGGGATGCCGGCCGGGACCTCGATCCCGCCGACGGTCCCCTTGTCGCGGTACTCCCTCATGCCGGAACCGGCGAGGAAGCCGCGAACGACGCACTCGACGTCGATCCGCTCCGCCTTGCGGACGAGGACCCAGCGGTCGCGCAGCACGGGCAGGAACGAGACCAGATCACGCGGGAACTCCGGCTCCTGATCGCTCACGACGTGGTTCGGGACGATCTCGCGCATCGTGCGGAACCAGTGGTTCGAGATCCGGTTCAGGAGCTTCCCCTTGCCGGGGACCGGGGTGGGAAGGACGCAGTCGAACGCCGAGATCCGATCGGTGGTGATCATCAAGAGCTGGTCGCCGAGATCGAGAACCTCGCGCACCTTGCCCGATCGGGTCGGCGCCAGACCGTGGTCGGCGATCGAAACGAAGGGGGATTCCATGGCTGCCTCCCGGGAAAGGCTTCTTATAGCACAGGCATCCAGCCGTCACAACCGAACGGGCGGAACTCCGGACCGGTCTCTCGCCACCGGATCCGGATCGTGCCGTCCCGATCGGTGCGCAGCAGCCGGGCGCCGATCTCCGCGACCCGCTCGCGGAACGCGGGGGCCGGATGTCCGTGCCGATTGCCGGCTCCGCACGAGGCGATCACGACGCGGGGGGCGAGGAGGGCGAGCCAGCGGCGGCCGCTCGATCCGGCGCTCCCGTGGTGACCGGCCAGCAGGATGGAGACCGGTGCGATCCCGCGGGCCAGCAGGCGGGCCTCCCCCTCTTCGCCCAGGTCACCGGGCAGCAGGAGCGATCCGGCGCGGCCCTCCACGCGAAGGACGAGCGAGCCCTCGTTCCCCTGTTCTCCGCCGAGCGTTTCGTGCGGCGCCAGAAGGACGATCCGGAGGTCCGGCTCGTTCCGCACCCAGGGGACGGAGAGAATCCGGACGGGGGGGATCCGGTCGCGCGCCAGGGGCAGGCGGTAGGTGTCCGCCCGGGAGAGATACAACGTGTCCACGG
>WJJW01000183.1 GCA_014729455.1 Candidatus Eiseniibacteriota bacterium | reverse complement strand
GGTCAGGGTCGCGGCGACTCCGATCGGCAGGAGGGCGAGCGTGTAGAGGACCACCAGGCCGGACGTGACGCGGCCCGTCGCGTCCACGACCGGCAGCATCCGGAATCCGCCACGCTCGTAATCCTCCCGGTACATCCAGGCGAGGGCGAGGAAGTGGGGGATCTGCCAGACGAAGAGGACCGCCCCGAGGATCCAGGCGCCCCCTTCGATCCTGCCGGTCACGGCGGTCCAGCCCATCATCGGCGGGATCGCCCCGCAGATCGCCCCGACCAGCGTGCAGGCCGGGCTGCGCGGCTTCATCGGCGTGTAGAGAAGCGCGTAGACGAGGATGATCACGAGGGCGAGAACGGCGGTCAGCCCGTTGACCGCGACGGCGAGCAGCGAGATCCCGAGCGCCATCGAGACGAGCGAGACGACGAGCGCCTCCCGCGATGGGATCAGCCCGGCGGGGAGCGGACGACCGCCGGTCCTGCGCATTCGCCCGTCCCGCGCGCGCTCCATCCACTGGTTCAGCGCCAGCGAGCCGGAGGAGGCGAGCGCGGTGCCGGTCAGGAGCGCGAGAAGCAGGACGGGATCGACCCGCCCGCCCGAGGCGACGAGGCTTCCGACGAGCGCGGTGGCGACGACGAAGCCGCTCAGCTTCGCCTTGCCGAGCTCGAGGTACAGGGCGACCCGGCCCGGGGCGCGCGCGGCGACCGCGCCGTCCCGCCCCGCGGTCCGGTCGACCGGGTCGAATCGATGGTTGCGCAAACGATCCATGAACCGTCTCATGGTACGGAACAGGCTCGCTCCCGGCAACCGCTCCGCCCGCGAGGGTGGGCCGGGAGGAAGAGGAGGAAGGCCGCCCATGGAAGCGATCCCGCGTGGATCCGTGCCGCAGCGCACGGAGATCCTGGTTCTCGGTTTCGGAACGTCGGTCGCGATGTGGGCGATCGGCTACGTCAGCCGGATGCCCCCGGCGTGGGTGCCGAGCTGGCTGCTCCTGCTCCTCCTCGTCGGCGTCCTGTTCACGGGCGGATTCCTCGCGGGACGACTCACCGGACGGGGATGGAAGGCCGGGATGATGACCGGCGCGCTGGCCGCGGTCCTCAACCTGCTGATCCTCGGAAGCCTGCTCACCGCGCAGGACCAGCCGAACCGGATCGTCCCCTCGGCGCTCTGGTGGATCCCCGGTTCGTTGCTCGTCGCCATGCTCGCCGGGGCGGGAGGAGCGGCGCTCGGCGCGGCGGGCCGTCCCGTCCCACGAGTCAACTGGACCTCCTGGTTCGTCCGGGTCGATCTCGCCGCCACCTTCCTGCTGCTCATCGTCGGTGGCCTGGTCACCAGCCACCGCGCCGGCCTCGCCGTCGTCGACTGGCCGAACTCGTTCGGGTACAACATGTTCCTGTACCCGCTCTCCCGGATGACCGGGGGGATCTACTACGAGCACGCCCACCGCCTCTTCGGTTCGCTGGTCGGGCTGACCACCCTGGTCCTCGTCCTCCACCTGCACCGCGCCGATCCCCGGGTGTGGCTGCGCCGGCTGGCCCTGATCGCGTTCGTCACCGTGGTGATCCAGGGGCTGCTCGGGGGCCTGCGGGTGACCGGGACGTTCACCTTGAGCCAGTCTCCCGACGCGATGAGTCCGAACCTCGCGCTGGCGGTCGTCCACGGGGTGCTCGCCCAGCTCTTCTTCGCGATGCTCGTGGCGATCGCGGTCTTCACCTCGAGCGCGTGGGTCGGGGCGGAGCCGCCGGCCGAGAGAACCGCGGCGTCGACGGACCGCTCGGTCTCGGTCCTGCTGGTCGCGGTCCTTCTGATCCAGCTCATCCTGGGGGCGATCCAGCGGCACTTCCTCGGGGGATTGCTCGTCCACATCACGATGGCGGTCCTGGTCTTCCTGATCGGCCTGGCGGCGGGGCTCCGCGCGTGGGGGCTCTATCCCGACCGGCCGGCTCTCCGGACGGTCGGGAAGGGGCTGGTGTTCGCCGTCGTCCTCCAGGTCGCCCTCGGCATCGGCGCCCTGATCGGCCGCGGCCTGGAGCAGGAAGCCGCCGCGATCCCGACGATCTCGATCCTGCTGCGGACCGCGCACCAGGCGATGGGAGCGGCCCTGCTCGCCCTGGCGACGATGCTCGTCCTCTGGACCCGGCGAGAGATCGCCCCGGCGGATTGAGTGCCCGCCGGAACGCCGCGCGAGGGCGTCCGCGAATCGCCGTCTACCGCGACCCGCCGATCACCTGGACCTTCCGGGTCTCCAGCGGGGACCCGTCGATCCGAAGGACCGCGAAGTAGACCCCGGAGACCAGGCCGGACCCGTTCCAGACCACCGCGTGCTCCCCGGCCCCGCGGAATCCGGCCCGGATCCGCTCCACCCGGCGCCCGGCGGCGTCGAGCAGATCGATCGTCGCCTCCCCCGCGCGCGGCAGTCGGAACCCGATCCGCGTCTCCCCCGTCACCGGGTGCGGCCACGGGATCTCGAGCGCGCCGACCACCGGCACCGGGATCGCCTCCTCGATCCCCGCCGCCTCGAGAACCGCGAGCGTCGCCCAGTCCGGACCGGGCATCACCGTCACCGACCGACCGGTCAGCGGAACGTAATCGAAGTACGATGGCGCCGCCGGCAGCGGGATCGCGTCGCCCCCGCGGTGGAGATGCGGGTCGCTGCTCCCCGATCCCGTGAGCACGATCGCTTCGCCGTTCTCGTCGTAGCGGACCTGGAGCGGAGGCCCGTACGCCGCAAAGCTGGTCGTCCCCAGGAGCGCGCCGGTGCGCGGATCCAGGCGGACGAGCGTCTGACTGGAGTAGTTGCAGACCCCCATCTCGTCGTGGATCGGATCGTAGGCGAGCCGCAGGGGACCTCCGCCCCGCGCGTAGGTGCCGACGACGGAGGAAGAGGCTCCGTCGACGTGCAGGATGCTGACCGAGCCGTGCTGGTAGTTGGTGACCATCGCGTACTCGCCGGTCGCCTCGAAGGCGATCTGGAGCGGGAAGTTGCCCACGTCCAACGTCGCCACGACCGTGTTCGTCGCCGTGTCGATCACCTTCACCTGATCGTCGAAGCTCGCCGCCACCAGGACGTACTCGCCGGTCGGGCTCATCTCCACGTCGCTCGAGACGCCGTAGGCGGCCCAGGAGACACCGATCACGCCGCACGGGATCGTTCCGACGTTCTGGCTGGCGGCGCCGTCGAGTTCGACGACGGAGACCGTGTTCCCCTGGATGTTCCCGACGTAGGCGTAGGCGTCATCCGGGGAGAGCGCCACCACCCCGGCCCGCAACCCGCAGGGCACGTCCGCCACGACCGCGTTCGCATCGAGATCGACGATCTTCACCGAGTGCGTCTCGAAGCCGCACACCACCGCCCAGCGCGAGTCGGAGGTGATCGCGACGTCCTGGACCCGATCCCCGATGTGGAGGAACGTCTCGATCTCGTAGGTCGACAGATCGAGGATCGTCGCGTTGTCGGAGAGGACGTTCGTGATCACCGCCTTCGACCCGTCGGGCGTGATCGCCACCCGACGCGGCGCGTCCCCTTCGGGATCGAGACCGCTGTTCGTGGTCCCGAGATAGGAAGGCGGACCGGTCGGGAATTCGTAGAAGTAGACCCCCTCGTGGAGCATCGGGGAGATCGAGGCGGTCCGATTCTCCACTGGCGAAACGGCCCCGAGGTACTGCGCGTTGCCCTGGTGCTGGCCGACCAGCGTCTCGCTGGCGAAGTCGAGGATCGAGTACCGGTACTGGCCGCCGACGGCGAGCGTGTGGTCGGGCGAGGTGCCGATCCAGAACGGCGTATAGGTGCTCGAGAGGAGCGTGTAGTCGGAGGTGGCGAACCGGACGAACGCGCTCTGATTGCCGCTCACGCTGACGAACGCCTTCGCGCCGGTCGGATCGACTCCCGCGATGTAGTTGATGGAGAAGGTCTTCCCCGAGATCGTCACGCTGTTGGCGAGCGCGTGCCCCGCCAGGTCGATCCGATGGACCGCCATCGGGCTCGTCGCGCTCGAGACGACCGCCGTCGTCGCGTCGCCGGAGAGGGCGACCGCCACGCAGTCGGGGATCCCACCGATCGTGTGGGTCAGGGCGCCGGTCGTCGTGTCGTAGAACCGGGCCGAACCATCCCAATCGCCGACGAGGATCTCCGATCCTCCGTTGACGAGCTCGAAGTTCGTGAAGCGGACGTAGTTCCGGCCGTTCTCGCTGGTGAAGCCGAAGCTCAACAGGAACACCGGGAAATCGGGGATCACCAGGACGGTGCTCATCGACGTCAGGTCGATCTTCTCGCACGTGTTCTCGATGTCGCAGGAGACGTAGGCGTACCGCCCGGTCGGATCGGTCCGGACGACCCAGGGCTGCTCCCCCGTCGGGACGACGGCGGCCACCGCGTAGTCGTCGAGGTCGATCACCCAGACCTCGTCGGAGAACGCGCAGGCGATGATCGCGTACTCGTCGGTGATCCCGATCCCGTGCGGATAGCGACCGACGTCGACGTTCGTGAGGACCTGACGCGTCTGCGCGTCGAACACCGTGACGTTGTCGGTCGCGGTGTTCGTGCAGAGCACACGGTCGCCGTCGTTGGTGAACGCGACCGTGCCGAGGTAGTCCCCTTCGGGGTCCAGGCCGGGATCGAGATCGGTCGCGCCGTAGTCGCGGCCCGATCGGCCGGCGAGATCCCCGAACGTCATGCCGCGTTCGACGGTCTCGACCTCGAAGAAGGGCTGCCCCGTCGGATCGAGGGACGGCGTGGAGGCGAAGGCGAGCGAGGAGGAAAGCAGAGCGAGCGCGACGAGCATCGATTTCATCGAAACCTCCCGGATGGTGGATGCGGAGCTGCGATCCAGGCTGAACGAAGAGACGATCGTACCAGACACGCCGGCGGGCGGCGGGGCCGTATTCCTGGACCCGTACGACCGATCGACCGACACTAGGGAGGGGGCCGTCCCCCCGAGCCGCCGGAGAGGAGCCCGATGCTGGAGCGCTACGAAAAGCTGATCCACCAGGGGGAGCTGCCGCGCCTGCGGATCGTCCCGATCCCGCAGATCCGGCTCCACGAGGAGACCGAGCCGGCGCGGCTGCGGCGCGTCGCCGCGCGCCTCGAGCGGGAGGGGATGCTCCAGCATCCGCCGATCGTGAGCGGGGCGCCGCGCGGGCGCACCCATCTCCTCCTCGACGGCGCCCACCGGACCCTCGCGCTGCGGGAGCTTGCGCTCCGGTACGTCCTCGTGCAGGTGGTCGACTACGCCGATCGGCTGATCGAGCTGCAACGATGGCACCACCTCATCGAGATCGCCGAGCCCGACCGGTTCCTCGAACGGGTCGCGCGCCTTCCGGGCGTGCGTCTCGTCCGGCACCGGGCCTCGGCCGGCTCCAGCCCCTTCTTCAGCCGCCGCGGCCAGATCGCCCAGCTGATCCTCCGCGACCGGTCCAGCCTGCTGCTCCTGCCGGAGAAGGACCTGGACCGCGACGAAAGGGAATGGCTCGACCTGGCGGCCCCGGTCCTGCGAAGCCTGGTCGGGCTGTACAAGCAGCACGGCTTCGTCGACCGGATCAGCTACGACGAATTCGACTGGGTCGAATCGAACTACCCCCGCTTCACCGCCCTGGTCGTGTTCCCGCAGTTCTCCAAGCAGGAGATCCGGCGGGTCGCCCGCTCGAAGGAGAAGCTTCCCGCCGGGATCACCCGGCACCTGATCCCGAAGCGGGCGCTGCGGTTCGATCTCCCGCTGTGGATCCTCTCGCGGAACCTCCCGCCGGAGGAGCTGAACCGGCGGCTCGTGGAGATGATCCTCGATCGAACGCAGAACGGGCGGGTCCGGTTCTACTCCGAGTCGACGTTCAGCTTCGACGAGTAGGGCTTGTCGGCGTCGATCACCGGCTGGAGGTCCTCCAGTGGGACGAGCCCGTCGCGACGCACCCGGAAGAGCAACCAGTCGATGCTCAGCTCGTCGCCGCGGAGCCTGGCGAGAGGATCCAGCGGCCGGAGCCCGTTCAGCACGTAGGCCAGCATCGATCCCGGGTAATGCAGATCCGCGGCGGTGGGATCGACCCGCCCCTCGCCGAAGTCGACCGGCCCGATCCAGTAGATCGAGCGTCCCGGCGGTCCCGGCGCCTGCTCGAACCGCTCCCGGATCGCGTACGCCTCTCGCTCCCACGCGCGGAGGCTGTCCCCCTGGATCGGGAAGTCCGAGGCGGGATTCTGCGCGAAGATCCCCGGATAGAACAGCCGCCGGATCGTCGAGTCGGGACGGCCGGGACGGCCCCGCGAGAGGGAGTAGTCGATCGAAGGCCGGGAGGCGCCCACGAAGACCACCCAGTCCCCGGGACGGACCTCCTCGCGCAGGAGCAGCCCGAGCCGCCGGTCGTTCTCCCGCTCCTGTCCGGCGACCGGAAAGTGCGCGGCCGTCGCCAGGATCGTCGTGGCCGCGAGAACGGTCGCGACCGCGATCTTCCCGGGCCGCGGAAGGCGCCGGAACCCGAGCCCGCACCAGACGACGAATCCCGCGTAGGCGATCGCGTCGGTCCGGGCGAGCGTGTAGGAGGGGACGAAGAGGACGGACGCGGCGGCGAGCGAGACCAGCGGAGCGAGCGTGAAGCTGGCGGCGACCCCGGCCTCCCGCCGGCTTCCCTCGCGGAAGGCGGCGACGAGGAGGGTCCCGACGGCCGCGAAGGCGAGGATCGCCAGAAGCCAGGACCCCGCCCCCTCCCAGCTCCAGCGATACGCGTACAGCGGCCCGGGAATCCGCGCGCCGCTGGTGAACGCCCCCAGCGAGAGGAGCGGGCCGAGCGCGATCGGGATCCGCTCCCAGTACTCCGCGATCCAGGCGTTCAGCTCCGCGTGCACCGAGAGCTGTTCGCCCAGCAGGCGCAGAAGCTGCGGCAGCCAGAGCAGGAGCACGGCGATCTGGGCTGTCACCCAGCCGCGGACGAAGCGTCGCCCCCCGACCAGCCAGGCGAGGTTCGCGCCGACCACGAGGTGGATCCCGACGTTGTGCGTCCAGAGGATCGCGCCTTCCGCGGCGATCCCGACGAGGATCCAGCGGCGCCTTCCCTCGTTCACCCGGGCGACCGCGGTCACCAGGAGCAGAGCCCAGAGCATCAAGAGCGCGTAGGAGCGGGCCTGCCGCCCGTAGTAGACGCCGTACGTGCCGAGGGAGAAGAAGGCGACCGGTGCCTCCACGGCGAGCCGTACCGGCGGCGCGGCGGCCAGCCAGACGATTCCCGCGACCCCCGCCGCGGCGGAAAGCAAGCGCACGGACGCCTCGTTCGGAGGGAGGATCGGGACCAGGATCCGCTGGATCGCGTAGTAGAGCGGCGGGGCGTCGTCGTTGGCGACGGCGACGGCGTGCGCCTCGGTCGGCAGGTGCGCCGTCCAGGCGGTGTATCCCTCGTCCATCCAGAGGCCGTTGCCGTCGAGGGCGACGGCTCGCAGCGCGAGCCCGACCACGATCCAGACCAGCAGGCGGGCCGCGCGCCCTCTCCCGCCTCGAAGATTCAACGGGACCGCGTCTTCAGTCGCCCCCACGTCGTGCTGATCCGCGGCTCCTCCGGAGCGTCGAGCAGAGGGAGGAGCAGCAGCATGGTGGCGAGCACCGCGTTCATCATTCCTCCTGTCCCGGTCTCGACCGAGAGCAGCTCGATTCCATCAGACAGAACAGGACCGCGCTTGTACGATTTCGCGACAGCGACTACTCTCCCCGCCCATGAGCCGTTCGGCCGGGTTCGCCTTCTTCGACGTCGACGGAACGCTGCTTCCGCGGACCTCTGCGGAGAAGATCCTGGCGCGCGCGCTGCTGCGCCGCGAGACGCCCGGACGATTCCGGATCCTCCCGTTCCTCCTCGAGGCGGTTCGGCTCCTGCCCCGCGGGGCCACGGTCGCCCGGAAGGCGAACAAGGCGTACCTGAAAGGAGCGACGGCCGACGAGGTCCGCGCGTGGGGGGAGCGGCTCTTCTCCGAGCGGATCGCCCTCCTCCTCGACGACTGGGGAGCCGCCCTCGTCTCCGAGGAGAGGGAGCGCGGCCGGCGGATCGTCTTGCTGACCGGCATGCCCGATCTCCTCCTGGAGCCGTTCGCCCGCCGGTTCGAAGCGGACGCCGCGATCGGGACCGCCCTCGAGACCGATCGAGCCGGAAGGCTGACCGGCCGGCGTGCCGGGCCGCACCCGTACGGGCCCGCGAAACGGGAGATCGCCCGCTCCTTCGCGGCCGAGCACGGCGCGGAGCTGGGCGATTGCAGCGCCTACGGCGACCACGCCAGCGATGCGGTCCTGCTCGGGGAGGTCGGGGAGCCGCACGCCGTCGATCCGGACCGCGGGCTCGAGCGGATCGCCCGGCGGCATGGCTGGTCGATCCACCGCCGCTCCTGAGGGGTTGAGGCGCCCCCGGATCCTCCCTAGACTCCGCAGCGGTGCTGCCGGCAACCCTGGAGGGCCCATGGACGGTCGATTCGTCGCATTCAGTCTCATCCTCCTCTGTCTCTTTCTCCCCGCATCGCTCGCACAGACCGATCCCCCCGACTCCGCACCCGCGCCCCCGGGCGTGACGGTGCGCGACGCCCCGAACGACAACGGGACCGGGCTGATCGTCGAGTGGGAACCGATCCCGGACGATGCCGCGCACGGCGTCACCGGCTACCGGGTCGTCCGCTTCGGTCCCGATCCCGGCGAAGAGACGGTCCTCGCCGATCTGCCGCGGGCGGCGACGGAATTCCTGGATCGAGGATTGAAGCGAGGGCGGGAGTACCGGTACGCCGTCGCCGGGCTATCGGGCGAGGAGGAGATCGGACCCCGGTCGGAACCCGCAGTCGGCAAACCGCGCCCGCAGTGGTTCCACAGCGCGAAGGGGTTTCTCCTGATGAACCTGATCGTCGTCTCCGCGGCGATCCTGATCAGCGTCTTCCTGGCCGCGCGCGGGCGGGTCTTCACGATCCGCAAGATCGCCGGGATCGAGGCGGTCGAGGAGGCGGTCGGCCGCGCCACGGAAATGGGCAAGTCGATCCTCTTCGTCCCCGGGATCCAGGACATGGACAACGTCCAGACGGTTGCCGGGATGACGATCCTCGGATCGATCTCGCAGATGGTCGCGCATTACGAGACGAGGATCGACGTGCCGGTCAGCAAGTCTCTGGTCATGTCGACCGGACGCGAGGTCGTCAAGGAGGCGTACACGACCGCGGGCCGTCCCGACCTGTTCAACGAGAACATCGTCCACTACGTGACCGACGAGCAGTTCGGCTACGTCGCGGCGATCGACGGGTTGATGCTGCGGGACCGACCGGCGACCTGCATCTACATGGGCGCCTTCTTCGCCGAGAGCCTGATCCTCTCGGAGACCGGGAACTCGATCGGGGCGATCCAGATCGCGGGTACCGCGATGCCGACCCAGCTCCCGTTCTTCGTCGCGGCTTGCGACTACACCTTGATCGGCGAGGAGCTGTTCGCCGCATCGGCGTACCTCTCGAAGAGCCCCAGCCTCCTGGGCAGCTTGCGGGGACAGGACATCGGCAAAGCACTGGCGATGCTCTTCATCCTCGTGGGGGTGACGGCCGAGACGATCGGACATCTTCGCGGCGACGGGTCCATCTTCCAGGCGTTGAGCGACTTCCTGCGTCGTTTCTTCGCGACCAACTTCTAAGGGGGTGCGATGTACTGGCTACGCGTCCTGATACCGAGCCTGATCACCGGGATCATCGGGATCGTCCTGGTCGCGGCGATCTTCATCCCGGCCGAACCATTCGCCACCCTCGATCGCGAGTTCTCCGTCTTCTTCGACATAGTGGCCGTCTTCGCCTTCAT
>WJJW01000182.1 GCA_014729455.1 Candidatus Eiseniibacteriota bacterium | reverse complement strand
GCTACCGCGGGGAGGAGATCGCGCTGGTCGCGACCCTGATGAACCAGGTCGGGGTCGCCTGGAAGAACAACCTGCTCTACCGCGAGACGCTCGGCAAGGCGGTGCTCGAGGAGGAACTCGCCCTCGCCCGAAAGATCCAGCAGGCGTTCCTCCCTTCCCGCTTTCCGGCCGATCTCCCCTTCGAGGTGCATGGGCTGAACCTGCCGAGCAAGTACGTCGGCGGGGACTACTTCGACTTCTTCCCGTTGCCCGACGGCACCTACGCCCTCGCGATCGCCGACGTCTCGGGGAAGGGGGTGCCCGCCGCGCTGCTGGCCAGCATGCTCCAGGCCTCCCTCCGCACCTTGCTGCGGGAGGGGGTGTCTCCCGGCCGGATCTTCGAACGCGTGAACCGCCTCGTCTGCGAGTCGACCGCTCCGGACCAGTTCATCACCGCCCTGGTCGGCCGCCTCGATCCGCGGCGCTGGACCCTGACCTACTGCAACGCCGGTCACAACTACCCGTTCCATCACCGTTCGGGGAGGGAGGTCTCGCTGCTGGCGGTGTCCGATCTGCTCCTGGGGATCGACGAAGGGATGACCTACCAGGAGCACACGCTGCGCCTGGAGGCGGGGGACGCGCTTCTGCTGTATACAGACGGGGTGACCGAAGCCCGGGATCCGGGCGGCGACGAGTTCGGGGAGGAGCGGCTGGGGAGCCTCCTGGTCGGCCTCGCGCACCGCTCGGCCGAGGAGGGGATCCGCGAGATCCGCGAGGAGGTCCTCCGCTTCACCGCCAGCACCGACCTCTACGACGACATGACGCTTCTCCTCCTCCGGGTCCCCTCGACCCTGGAGAAGGTCCCGCCACGGGAGGAGGCGCTGGCCCTGAGCGAGGTCTCCGGCCGGCTGTGAACGCTCCGGTCGCGCGACCCCTCTCCGACCACCGGACTCCTTGACGTTCCCGGCCGGCGGGAGGGAGAATCGAGGCGTGCAGGCGTTCGATCTCAAGGTCGAGGCACAGAACAGCCGATCGGATAGGAAGATACGACGTGTTTCGACGGGATCCGGACCCGTTCGCCGCAGAGGTGCCAAGATGTCCCTGCCGCGCCCTCCGGGGAGGGCACGACTCCACATCCCGGTTCTGCTGACCTGCCTGAGCCTCGTGATCGGAGGATCGGCCGCCCGGAGCGACATCCGGACGGGCAATCTGATCCTCGCCGACCGGACCTCCGATCCGTTCGGGCAGGGGGACCGCCGGGGAGCGCTCTTCCTCGTGGATCCGACCTCCCAGATCCCGGTCCGGCTCCTGAGCACTCCGGAGGGGTTCACGGATCCGCACGCGGTCCTGCCGCTCCGGGACGGACGGATCCTCGTGGCGGACGCGGCGGGGGAGGATCCCGGAGACCCGGCAACGGACGGTGTGGTCTGGATCGTCGATCCCGACGACGGCTTGCCGGGAGAGGCGGTCCCGTTCGCGTCCAGCCGGCAGTGGGAGAACCCGGTCGATCTGCTCGAGGAACCGGACGGGAGCATCCTGCTTCTCGACAACGATGCCGACCCGCTCAACACCGGAACACGACCCGGCGCGATCTTCCGAATCGATCCGACCACCCGGGAAGTGACCGCGCTCGCCTCGAATCCGGAGTGGGTCCATCCCAGCTCGATGGTCTTCGATGTCGATGGAGCCGTCCTCGTCTGGGATCCACGGTCCGATCCGAACGGCCTCGGGACGCTCCCCGGAGCGCTGTTCCGGGTCGATCGGGACTCGGGGATCGTCGAGCTCGTTTTCTCGATCGAGGGGTTCGAGACTCCGAGCGCAGTCGAGATCGGTCCCGATGGCGACTACCTCGTGGTCGATCGCGACGCGAACCCTGCGGGGCACGAGGGGCGGCCGGGAGGGGTCTTCCTCGTCGCTCGGGGTGACCTGGCCATCACCCCCGTGGTCTTCCCGCCCGATTTCGAGGATCCGATCGATCTCCTGGTCGATCCGTCGGGAGACCTCTGGGTCCTCGATGCGCGCGCCAATCCTCTGGACTTCGCGAACGCGCGCGGCGCGGTCTTCCGCTGCGACCCGAACACGGGGGAGGTCGTCCGGCGCATCGGATCCGGTTTCTTCCGCAGCCTGAACGGGATCACGCAGGTCGCGGGGACCGCGCTCGACTCCTCCCGCGTCTCGTGGGTCGATCTCTCCGGTCCCCCCGTCGAGCCGGGGGACCGGATGGAAGTGGTCGTCACGCCGTGGAACACCGGAACCGTTCCGGGGCGGCCGGTCACGATGCGGCACGAGCTCGGCGGATCCTGGGACTATCTCATCGGATCCGATTCCAGCTCGGCCGGGGAGGTCCGCTACGATCCGCAGAGCCGGACGGTGATCTGGACCGGGGACCTGGAGATTCAGGAGCAGGAGGAGATCCGCTACGAGATCCGCCTCGGCGACGATGTCGCCGACGGAGCGATCCTCACCGAGGAGATCGACCTGAGCGTCTCGCGGACGCGGAGCACGTTCGAGCTGCAGGCGGAGGTCTCCGACCGGTTCTCCCCGACCCGCTTCGTGTGGGCCGACTACAGCCCGTCCACGCCGGTGAATCAGGGGAGGATCCTGGAGAAGGTCGGCCCGGGTGCGCCCACCGCTCTCTACGAGGGAGCGCCGCTGGTGCAGCCGGACGACGTCGTCGTTCTGCCCGACGGGCGGCTGGCGGTGCTCGACCGGCGAAGTCGTCCCCTGGGACCGGAGGGGCCGGCCGGCGGGATCTACGCGATCGCGCCGTTCGACGGGACCATCGACACGCTCCTGGCGGTCGGAGATCACCCCGAGCTGCGGTTTCCGGTCGGCCTGGGCGCGGCCGAGCCGGGAACCTTGCTCCTCGTCGACAAGGATGCGAACCCGCTCGATCTCCCCGGCCTGCCGGGTGCGGTATTCCTCTTCGATCTGGAGACCGGCGCGCTGGATCTCGTCGCCTCCGACGCCCGGTTCAGCGAGCCGTCCGATGCGATTCTCGAAACGACCGGCAAGATCCTCATGGTCGACTACGACGCCGATCCGTCCGGAACGAACTTCCGGGGAGGCGCCGTCTTCGAGATCGATCGAACGACCGGCGCGGTGACCGCCCTCCCCGATCCGAACGGCCGGTTCGTCGACCCGATCGGGATCGCGGAGGGGTTCGAGGGGAGGATCTACGTGGCGGATCTGTCCGCCGATCCGCTCGGTCTCGGAGGGAACACGGGGGCGATCTTCGAGTTCGTCCGGCCGCTCGACGATCTGCTCCTCTTGACCTCCGCCGACTCGGTCTACGTCGATCCGACCGACCTCTTCCTGCGGGAGGACGGAACGCTGATCGTCACCGATCGAGAAGCCAATCCGTTCGAATTGCCACCCCGAGATCGAGGGGCGGTGTTTCGGCTCCGGCCTCGGGTCGAGCGGCCACAGGTGGTGACCGCCGATCCGTCGATGTACGGACCCGAAGCGGTCGCCGGCCGGACGCGCGGCGACCTCTCGAGGAGCGCCCTCGAAACCGAAGAGGTCGGCGATCCCCCGACCGGCGCCGGAGACACGCTCCGATTCGTCGCGTCGATCGAGAACTCGGGCCGCGCCGACGTCTCGCAGGTCCTCGGCACCGTCACGACGGGACCGGGGCTGCAGTTGATCGGGGCGGAAGGACCGGGGGACGTGCGGGTCGATCCCGGGGCGGGCGCAGCTTCCTGGATCGGGTCGATCCCCGCCTCCGGGAACGTCGTCTTCTCCGCGTACGCGCGGGTCGAGGAGGGGCTGGAGTTCGGCGATCGCGTCTTCGCCCTGCTCGACGTCTCGGGACCCGGCGCGGGGCCCCCCGACAGCGGCGTGGCGCGGGTCGTGGGCCCTCTGGCGTCGGGGGATCTGGTGCTCATCGACAGCAACGCCGACCCGGACAACCTCGGCGAGGGGGACGGAGCGCTCTATCTCCTCGATGCGCGCGAGGCGCGGGCGAAGCACCTGTTGCTGACCGACTCTCTCTGGGTCGAGCCGGTCGCGATCGAGCCGTGGAAGGACGGCTCCTTCCTGGTCGCGGATACCCGCGGCGACGAGCCGGGGATCATCCATCGGGCCGACTACCTGAACGGGAGGGTCGAGCCGTACGTCGAGGACGCGCGCCTCGGTGCGCCGATCGATCTCTTCACGAACCTCGACGGGGACCTCTTCATCGTCGATCCGTACGCGCGGATCGATCCGGAGGGGCCTCCCAAGGCGGTCGTCTTCGTGCAGCGTGGAGAGGGGGAGCCGCTCTCGGTCCTGTCCGAGGATCCCCTTCTCGTCGAACCGAATCAGATCGCCGCAGACGCTGCCGGCCGGCTCTGGCTGATCGACCGGCGGGCCGATCCGAACGGCACGGCGCCGGGGCGTGGAGCCCTCTACCGGCTCGATCCGGAGACCGGTGCATTGGTCGACACGCTGCAATTCCCCGAGCTGCTCTCGCCGTCCTCGATCGTCCCGCTCGTCCAGCACGGTCTGGTGATCGTCGACCAGCTCACGCGGGCCGCCGGGAGCAGGGGGGCTCTCTTCCTCTACGATCCCGATCGGGACACCCTCGCGGTCGCGGCGGCCGATCCCCGCTTCCGCCTGCCCCATCGCGCGGAGGCGACACCGAGCGGGGAGGTCTGGATCACCGATCGATTGGCGCGGGACGAGACCGTTCCGGGCAGCCCTCGAACCCTCTTCCGCTGGAACCCGGCCACGGGAGCGGTCGACGCGGTCGCGGCCCACTCCGGCTACGTGACGCCGATGGAGGTGGTCGCACTTCCCGGGCCGAATCCGATCCTGAGCCGCTACGAGCTGGAGGACCTCGACGGTCCGCCTCTCGACCCGGGCGATCCGGTCATCCTGCGGGCGCGGATCGGCAACGTGGGGCCGCTGGCGACACACGGGGCGGTCTTCTCGGACACCCTGCCGATCTCGATTCGCCTCGACCGGGAGTCGGTCCGTGCCGACGCAGGGATCATCGAGCTTCCCCTGGGTCTGAACGGGCTGCGCTGGATCGTGGATCTTCCCTCCGGCAGCGAGTACGAAATCGCCTACGGCGGGAACGTGCACAACGGCGCCCAGCAGGGGGGCCAGATCCACCTCTCCGCGCACCTGGACACCGCCGAGGGGGTGCGCCGCAGCGAGGCGATCGAGAGGCGGCTGCCGGTCTACGTCGAGGACGGGTTTCTCTACGTGGCCGATCCCGACGCCGATCCGTTCGACCTCGGCCGGGATCCGGGTACCCTGTGGAAGGTCCATCTGTCGAGCGGATTCACGTATCCGATGGTCCGCTCCACCCAACTCGTCTCCCCGACCGATGCGTTGGTGATGCCGACGACGGAGCCGACCGTTCTGATCGTCGACTCCGGCTCGTCTCTCGGGGAGCATCCTCTCGCGCGCGGCGCGGTCTGGCGCTGCATTCCGGTGACCGGGGGCGTGGAGCTGATCGCCGCCGACTCGACCTTCCGCTCTCCGCGCGCCGCCGTGGCGACCTCCTCGAGCGAGATCCTGTTGGTCGACGCGTGGGCGGACCCGTTCGACCTGCGGCGGGGTCTCGGACCGGGCGCGGTCTACCGAGTCGACGTGACGACCGGGGACGTGGAGCCGATCCTGTCCGACTCGCTGCTGGTCTCACCGGTCGCGCTCGTGCTCGACGGGGAGGGGGGCGCCTACGTGATCGACGCCGACGCCGACCCGATGGGCTACGGTCTGCGCAACGGAGCGGTCTTCCACTTCGATCTGGAGACGGGAGATCTCTCGCTCTTCGCCGCCGACGCTGACTTCCGCGAACCGGTCGCCGGGGTGCTGGATCCCGAGGGGGTCCTCCACGTTGTCGATCGCGATGTCCGGTTGAACGCGAACAGCGAGGCGCGGGGGGCGGTCTACCGCCTCGACGCGCTCGGCAACGTCTCGGTGGAAGCGGTCTCCGAGTCGTTCCGGAAGCCGGTCGGAATCGCCTTCGACCACCAGGGGCGACTGATCGTGAGCGACGCCGACGCCGATCCCCGGGAAAGGGGGACCGACACCGGCACGATCTTCCGGCGGGAACGTCTCGAGACGGACTTCCGGATCCTCAGCGCGTACGGTTCCTTCGTGGATCCCGCGGGGTTCTTCGTCCGGGACGACCTGACCGCGATCGACCTCGCCGGCCTGCAGGCGGTCGAGGGGGAAGGCGAGATTCGCATCGAGTGGGAAGCGGTCGCCGCGTCGTTCGACCGCTTCTACTGCCTGCGGGCCGACGGATCCGATCCGGATCCGTCCGCCTACCGGATCCTGAACCGGGAGGATCCGATCCCCGGCCGGGGTCCCTGGGTCTATCACGACCGGGAGGTCGAGCCGCGGGCGGTCTACAGCTACCAGATCCTCGGGTATCTGAGCGGGGGCGGCGAGCGACGGTACGGTCCGGTGACCGCGGTCGCTCCCGATCGGATCCCCTTCGCCCTCCTTCCGCCCGCCCCGCATCCGGTCCGGGGGCAGACCAGCCTCCGCTTCGATCTCCCTTCCGCGGGTCCGGTCCGCCTGGAGATCTACGAGCTTTCGGGACGCCGGGTCCGGCGCTTCCAGTGGGAGTCGCTGCCGGCCGGACGCAGTCTGGTCCTCTGGGACGGAACGAATCAGAGCGGCCATCCGGCGGCGAGCGGGATCTACTGGATGCGCCTCGATTGGGCAGGCCGGCAGGCGACGCGACGGCTCGTCCTGCTCCGGTGAAT
>WJJW01000181.1 GCA_014729455.1 Candidatus Eiseniibacteriota bacterium | reverse complement strand
CGACCGGCTCGACCCATTCCCACACGCCCCGGCTCGCGCGATCCTCAGGGTCTCCGACCGTCCATCCATGCGGGGGCGTTTCGAACTTCTCCCAGAACCGCGCGACGTCGAAGCTGTAGCAGGAATCCGATACCGCGTCGGGGGCCGCCCCGTGGCGCGTCTCCACGTCCGCCGCGTGGATCGTGTACTCGATCGTCGCCGGACCGCCGGGGTTCGGGATCGTCGCGCTCCATTCGTCGGCTCGGCCGGTCGGCTGCAGCGCGGCCCGGGTCCAAGCCGCTTCGTCGATCCGGTAGCGGAGATACGTCGAGTCGGGATCGATCGGGACGCCGGCGAGCGAGCGGATCTCGGCCCGCACTTCGAAGGGATCGATGACCTGATCGGTCGTCTCGAGCGGTTCGGTCTCGATGACGATCAGATCCCCCGACGCGGGGACGTAGACCGTGGCCGCTTCTCCGATGTTGGCGTGGTCGTAGGCGATTCTGAACCAGCCCGCCTCGCCCCAGTCGGTCCCCCAGGAGTTCTTGCAGATCCATGCGCCGCCGCAGAGATCGTCGTCCCAGCCGACGATCACGATGGCGTGGTTCAGGGGTCCCGGGGCGTCGTACCGATAGCAACCACTCTGGTACGACTGGAAGTCGGAGGAGACGGTCATGGCGCAGGCGATCGGTCCGTAGGAGTAGACGGCCGCCTGGATCGACTCGACCGTGTTCTCGATGAGGATCATCTCCGCGGCGCGGACCTGGATCCGGCACCCCTCGGTCGCGCAGTCGACCTGATCGCTTGCGAAGTACGGCATGCACTCCTCGGCGACCGCCCCTTCGGCGAAGACTTCGTAGGGTCCGTCGAACCATCCGCCGTCGCAACCGTATCCGAAGGGGTTGCAGGAGACGACCTGCTGCTCGCTGAGGTCGTAGGCGATCCGGTCCTGCAGCCGGGCGCATCCCTCCAGAGCGCCGACGGCGGCGAACGACCAGCAGCTCCCGCAGTTCCCCTGGTCGCGGATGTCGGTCGTTCCGGCGTGGTCACGCCAGTCCCAGTGGTGTGGCAGGTCGTCTTTTCCGATCAGCGAAGAAGCGTCGAACCGCGGGAGGGTCTCGTAGTCGTCGGGCATCTCGAGCCCCAGGCGCTGCCGGAACACCTCCCATTCGATGTCGGAGACGGAGGTCGGCCCGGATCTCCACGTCGGCTCCGCCGTGCTGATCCCGGGCAGAAAGAGAACGGCGAGAAGGAGGAAAAGCGGCCCAGCGAGTCGTCGGCTTCGATGCATCAAGACACCTCGATCCCCGGGGCGCAGAGACCCCGATCCCGGCACCGGGTCCGGCTCGATTGTAGGGATGCGGGACCCCGGTCGTCCACGGCTCCGCCGGTGACGTCGCGCGCACGTTTGCGCGCCACTGCGCTTCGTGGAATGCAGAGCCCTGCGGAGAGTTGTCGGTTTCCCTGACCGGCCGCGAAGTCACTCGCTCGCGTTGGAGGCCAGATGGAGCCGGCCTACAAGGCGCCCCTCGCGCACCTGCTCCTTGCCACCACGGAAACATCTCGGACCTCGGTGCGGGTCGCCGCGGGGCCACCGAGGACCGAGATGGATCCGCCGCGCACCCCCCCACCGACTTGCTCCCCCCGTTTACTTGTGAAACATCGCACAACTCGCCCCGGGGCGAGTTGTGCTTTCTTTCACAAGAGAGGGGGTCCTCAATCCCGCGTACGCCAGAATGTGCCCCGAGCTTCTGATACCCGGGGCGCTTTCGGATCGTCGTTCGCTTCGTTGGCAGCGGGTTCGAACAGCGCACGGGCACTGCTATACTCACCGGTGAGATCGGCGACACGATTCCCGGGAGATCCGGAAAAGTGCGGAACGTCTCCCACTGGACTCGGTTCATAGAGCCGATGCAGGAGCCGACATGCATGCCCGGTCCTTGAACGGAAGAGCGAACTCTCTGTCTCTTCTCGGCTTGGCCGCCGCGCTCGCGGGAACGGGGCTCGTATCGCAGTCCGGCTCCGTCGCCGCGGGTGAATGGGCGAGCGGTTTTCATCGCCCGGGGCTGGACGCACCCATCCACACCGTCGTCGAGTACGAAGGCGACCTCGTCATCGCCGGAGACTTCCGCTACCTGAACGGCATCCCGGCCAACGGCGCCTGCCGGTGGGACGGATCCGCGTGGCATCCGCTCGGAGAGGGGCCCGGCACCGGCGTGCGGGCCCTGGTCGTCTTCGAGGACCGACTCGTCGCGGGCGGATCGATTCCGGCGGGAGATGTCGCCGGCCGGATCGGGGTCCGGTCCTGGGACGGCGCGCGCTGGACCGAACGAGGCGAGGGGATCCCGCCGCCGGTCGAGCGATTCACGATCCACCAGGGGGAGCTGATCGCCGGGACGGGTTTCCGGCGCACCGGTCGCCCTTCCTCGGTCTTCCGGCTGACCGCGTTCGGTTGGGAGCCGGTCGTCGAGTCGGGGCAGACCGATGCGTTGGGACGGGTGGAGATCGTCGGCCTGGAGTCGACCGGTGACTCTCTGGTCGCGTCCAGGCAGTTCATTCCCCCGGAGGGCAGCATCGGTGTATGGGATCCCCGCCCCATGCTCTGGGACGGCAGCACGTGGACGGCGTTCGAGCGAGAAGGCGGGGACTGGCAGGACTTCTACTATCAGGCATTTACATTCTATCCGCTCGGTCTTTATCAGGATCGGTTGGTCGCCGGGACCTACTACTCATGGTACAGCCAGGACAACGGTGAAGATCTGTACATCGCACGCTGGAACGGGTCGATCTGGGAACGACTGGGACCGCCGATCCCGAACTGGACTTCCTCCTACTTCTACGCACTTGCCGAGCATCAAGAAGCGCTGCACATCTCCCTCGAGCGAGAAGGGATCTTCCGCCTGGACGGTAATGATTGGGTCCTCTTGGAGGGCAGTCGGCCGTTTGCGGGCACCCTCGCTTCGACCATCCGAGGCCTCGTCACGGCCAGCGGCCGGACGCTCCGTCTGTACCGCGACGGCTCCTGGGAGTCGCCGATCCTTCCCGAAGGAAACGGCATCGAGGGACGGGTCACGCTCGTCGTCCCCGCGCGGGACCGGGTCTTCGCGGTCGGCGGCTTCGAATGGGCCGGCCTCGTCGCCGCGCCGCATTGCGCGGCGTGGGACGGGGAGCGCTGGTCCCCCGGCCCTCCGTCGCCCGGGCTTCCCGACGCGGAGGCGGCGAT
>WJJW01000180.1 GCA_014729455.1 Candidatus Eiseniibacteriota bacterium | reverse complement strand
GAGTGGCGGGGCCCGGCGACCCGCCCGCCGGCGCGGGACCGAAGCGGACCCGGTTCTTCCCCTGCTCCTTCGCCTCGATGAGCATCCGGTTCGCCGTGGTCCAGAGATCGCGCGTCGAAGCGCCGTGAGCCGGGAAGAGAGCGCCACCGATCGACACGGTGATCCCTTCGGAGACGTACTCCCCGTGAAGGTTGCGGACCTGGAACGGCTCGGTCTCGACCGCGGACCGGAGCCGCTCGGCGATCGCCCCCGCCTCTTCGGGCGTGACGGGAGCGTCCAGGAGGGCGGCGAACTCCTCCCCGCCGTACCGGGCGATCGTGTCGCTGGTCCGCAGGGCGTTGCGCAGGACGCAACCGACCGTCGCCAGCACGCGATCCCCCCCGTCGTAGCCGTAGAGTTTGTTGAAGTCCCGGAAGTCGTCGACGTCGATGATGCACAGGGCGAAGGCCTGCTCGTGGCGCTGCCCGGCGGCCAGCATCTTCTCGAACTGATCTTCGAAGTACGCCCGGTTGTGGATCCCGGTGAGGTAGTCGTAGAACATGAACGACTGGAGGCGGACCGCGTTGGCGAGCAGGGTCTGGAAATGACCCGCCAGCAGCACCGCGAGCTGGACCCGCTCGGAGCTGAATCCGTCGGCCGCTTTCTCGCGCGCCTCGAGGACCGCGCGCCATCCGCCCGTATCGTCGCCGATGCCGATGTACAGCGCGCTTCCGCAACCGGGGTGGGCGCCGATCCGCGGATCGAGCCGGGCGAAATCTCGCACGTGCAGCAGATAGGTCCGCGACTTCGCAAGTTCCCGCAGGCGGACTTCGGGCAGCGGGAGAGGGTCGATCGCGTCGGTCGTCCAGAACTGCCCGTTGGGCTGCTCGATCGGTAGGAGCGTGACCGCGTCGATCCCGAGCGCATCCCGGATCGCCGTCTCGAGGCGGTGGATGATCTCGCGCGGGCCGGCGACCCGATCCGCCCCCACGAGACGCGCCTGCTCTCCGACCATCTGACGGACCAGATCGGCGCGGACGCTCGCGATCGGGGGAGGGCGCAGAGGAAGCGGGATCACGTCGATGCTCTCCGCCGTCCGGGGCTCCTGCAGGCGGATCAGGAACCGGACGTGGGTCCGGGGATCGAGCAGGCGCAGCAAGGGCCCGAACGGATCGTCGATCCGCTCGACGATCTGCAGGTGCTTCCGATCGATCAGCGCGCGCACGAGCCGCTGCACGGTCTCCCGAATTCCGACGGGATCGCCGCGAACCAATGCGCGCTCCCGCAGATCGAGCTCCTCAGGGGTCAGCGGCTCTCGCGGCAAAATGTCACGAAGAAGAGCGAGGTAGCTGATCGGTATCCGCTTCAAGATCCCTTTCCGAGGTGTCCGCCCCGGGGGAGAGGTCCAGAGAAGGCCTCGACCACCCCGTTGGGATGCACTCATTTACCCGGTCATAACCCCCGACGCGCGCGGAACGATCAGAGCCAATTCTAGCACGGATCCCCCGCTCCTGCCAAATCGCGGAGCAGTTGACAGATGGCCCCCCTCTCCGTAGCCTTGATTCAGGAGGGGGTACGCCCCGTACCCCCATGGGCCCTTTGTTCTTGCCGAGGTGAACCATGTCTCCTCGAATTCGTACTTGGATGCTCGCAATCGTCGTCCTGACGGTTTCGCTCGGGATCGCCTCCATCCCGTCCGCCTTCGCGATCGGGGACGCGGTCGACCAGAACCGCTGTCCGGGCGGAGGGGAGGGACGGGTCCTCGACGGTCCTCCCAACGGGGGGGGAGCCGGAGGGGACGGCGGAGACCCCGACGAGTTCTTCCTCGGGTGCGTGCCGGCGGATCCGCCGGAACTGATCTCGAGGGAGGATCGCCCGGCCGATCGTCCGGAACGACCGGCGTGGAACCGGACCGCCCGTGTCTGGTGGATCGATCTGTTGAAGTGGCGGTTCTGGATTCCCTAGGACGTTCGGGATTATCGGAAAGGACGGAATGAACGGCGAGAAGCCAGGTAGTCCGGCCCGGCTCGGGTCGGAGCCGCGGAACGGCGGCAGGATCGAAGAGCTCCTGACGCGTGCCGACCTCGAGATCGGGATCGAGGACCACGCGCAGGCGGTCGATCGCTTGATGCGTCTCCGGGGGGAGAAGGGCCTGACCCGGGAGCTGCGCTTCGCGGTGGATCGTCGAATCGCCGCCTGCCTGGAACGTCTCGGAAGGACCGATGAGGCGCGGCGGGTGGCCCGCTCCGCCATCGATGGCGTTCCCGAGGGGATCGATCCGCACGAGCAGGCGCGCTGTCTGCTCGTCGCCGGAAAGGCGGCGCTGGAGCTGGGGCAGCTTCCCGAGGCGGAGCGGGACGCGACCGACGTGATCCGCCTGCTGGGCGAGGACGCCCTGTCGGAAGAGGCCGGTTCGGCGCAGAACCTCCTCGGCACGGTGGCGTTCCGGAACGGCCGCCCCGACGCCGCCCGGAGCCGGTTCGAGAAGGCGCTCGCGATCTACCGGCGCCTCGGGGACCTCCAGCATCTCGCCGGGACCTACGTCAATCTCGGCAATCTCCACAAGCTCCGCTCGGACTGGGAGCGGGCCGCGGAGCACTACCAGGTCGCGTACTACCTCGGAAAGACGCTCGGGGAAGGCCGGGTGGTCGCCGGCGCGGCGCAGAACCTCGGGATCGTTCTCTCGAAGACGGGGCGATACCGCGAGGCGCGGGGGTTCTTCGAGCGGGTCCTGAAGCTCGCGACCGAGACCGGAGACCCGGTTCGGGTCAGCCGCGCCTGTCTGGCGCTTGCGAAGGTCGCGCGCGCGGAGCGCCGGACCACGCGGGCCCGCAAGCTGCTGGAGTCCTGCACTCCGATCGATCGCTCCGGTCTGCCGGAGCGCGAGCGGTGCCTCCTGCTTCTCGAATCGACGCGTCTCGACCTGGAGGACGGGCTTCTGGAGCCGGCGGTGCCGCGCGCGGCGGAGCTGCGATTGCGCGTGGAGGCGATGGCGCCCCGCGGCGACCTGATGGTCGAGACCCTGCTTCTCGAAGCGGACATGGCGGCGCTCGGGGAGGATTGGGACGCCGTGGCGGAAGCCGCGTCGCAGGCGAAGGAGCTGGCCCGCGAGGATCGGGATCGTTCCCAGGAGGAGCGGGCGCACCAGAGACTCGCGAGAGCCTGGGCGCACGCGGGTCGGATCGGGGAGGCGGAGTCGGCTCTCGCCGGCTTGATCGAGCGCCACCGGTCCCGGAAGGAGTGGCCGGCGGTGGCGACCGCCTGGTTCGCGAGTGGCCGGATCTCCGCCGCGGTGAAGGGGGACTTCGAGGCGGCGCTCGAGGCGTTCGAGCACGCGGTCGAGATCTACCGCAAGATCGATCTTCCGCGGGCCGAGGCGCTCGTGGAGGCGGAGCAGGTCGCGGTCCTGATCCGACTGGGCCGCCACGTGGAGGCGATCGAGCGGATCGACTCGCTCCGTCGATCGGCTTCGGATCCCGAGGATCCGTTCCCCGGGCTGGCGGATCGGCTGGCGAACCTGACCGAAGGGATGACGGCGGTCGGCCCGCCGGAGCGGATCGACCGTCCCGACGGCCTGCAGGTCCACGAGCGGCTCGAGGCGATGCTGGCGGCGCCGGGCAGCGCGTGGGAGCGGCTGCACGAGGTCCTGGTCCTCCTGCGCGACGCGCTCGAGGTCGACACGGTCGTCCTGGGCGAAGTCGAGGAGGGGGAGCGGCTCGCGCCGGTCGGCGCCGTCGGATTGGAGACGATCGACGGCAAGGGCCCGATCTCATTCGAGCGGCTCGGCCTGGTCGCGAGCGATCTCTCGGGACCGAGCTATCGCCTCGAGCTCGAACCGGCTTCGGCGGGTCGGGTCGGCAGCCGGATCCTCGTGCCGATGACGCTGCGCGGACGTCCGCACCTGTTGTGTCTGCTCCGGCGTCCGGATCGGGGACGTGGTCCGGTCGGGCGGGCGGAGGCGAACTACGCGATGGTCCTCGCCGCCGAGCTCAACCGCGCTCTGGAGGTCGGCAGCCCCGATCAGGAGGCGGCGCGCCTTTCGAGCGGGATCGCGCTGGCCGACGTGATCACCCAGGACCCACGGATGCAGCAGATCCTCGAGCTGATTCGCCGCGTCGGGGACACCGACTTGAGCGTCCTGCTCCAGGGGGAGACCGGCACCGGCAAGAAGCTGCTCGCGCACGCCCTGCACCGGGCGAGCGGGCGCCGGATCCGGCCGATCGTCACGGTGGACTGCGCCGCGCTGCCGGAGTCGCTGCTCGAGGCGGAGCTGTTCGGCTACCGGAAGGGCTCGTTCACGGGCGCCACCCAGGACCGCAACGGTCTCCTGGCGGAGGCGGCCGGAGGGACGGTCTTCCTCGACGAGATCGACAAGGCCGGCCTCACCGTCCAGCGGCGGTTCCTTCACCTGCTCGACTCCGGGGAGATCCGGCCGGTCGGCGCAACGACCTACCTCCGGCTGGACGTTCGGATCGTCTGCGCGACCAGCAGCCCCGATCTTCGCAAGGAGGTCGCGGAAGGACGGTTCCTGAAGGATCTGTACTACCGGTTGAACGACATCTCGATCCAGATTCCTCCGCTCCGGGAGCGGCGGGAGGACATTCCGCTCCTCGCCGGCTGCTTCGTCGAGACCTTCACCGAGCAGACGGGACGCAAGATCCGCGGGATGTCCGCAGCGTTTCGCCGGGCGCTGGTCTCGCACGACTGGCCGGGGAACGTGCGGGAGCTGGAGAAGGCGATCCGCCGTGCGGTCACGCTGGCGGACGACGATATCATTCTGACCCCCGAGCTTC
>WJJW01000179.1 GCA_014729455.1 Candidatus Eiseniibacteriota bacterium | reverse complement strand
GCCCAATCCGGTCCGGGCGGGCGACCCGGTCCTCCTGGCCGCTCCAGGGCCGCCGGTCGAGGGGGCGAGCGCGTCGATCATCGACGCGGCGGGGCGATCGGTCCGCCGGCTCGCTCCCGGCGGCGATGGCCGGTTCCTTTGGGATGGAAGAGACGACGCGGGACGCCGCCTGGCCGCAGGCGTCTACTTCGCACGGATCCAGAGACCGGGGAAGGGGCCGATCGGGGGACCGATCCTGGTCGTTCGATAGAAGTGGGATGCGCGGCGGGCTCCCGAGCCCTCCGGGACATCCGACGCACGAGAGTCGACACGCACACGAGTCCGATGAGGAGGCACCGATGAGATTGGCATTGCTCGCGATCCTGAGCATCGTCTTCGCGACCACCGTGTCCGCGAACGGCGGCTGGAGCGAGGAGCAGGAGCTCTTCGAGGTCCAGCAGATGATCGAACAGAACGGTTGGTCGTGGACCGCCGGCTACACCGAGGTCTCGGACCTCACGCCGGCGGAGAAGCAGGCGATGCTCGGCACGATCCCGACCCCGGACGAGATCCGGGAGCGCTACGCGATGGGCGAGGTGATCCCGCTCGAGGATCAGGAGCTTCCCGAGTCGCTGGACTGGCGCGCGCTCGGCGGGATGACCAGTGCCCGCAACCAGGGAGCCTGCGGGAGCTGCTGGGCGTTCGGCGCGACCGGAGCCTTCGAGGCGATGATCAAGATCTACAAGGGACAGACCACGAACCTCTCGGAGCAGCAGATCCTCGTCTGCAACGAGTACGGACACGACTGCAACGGCGGTTTCGCCGAGTCCGGCTACTTCGTCCAGATGTCGATGGGGCAGGTCGGCGAGAGCGACATGCCGTACACGGGCAACGACAACAGCGCGTGCGTCGATTACAACTACGACTCGGTCGAGCGGCTGCAAGGATACCAGATGGTCCCGAACACCGAGAACGGCCTGAAGACCGCGATGATGACCGGTCCGATCTCGGCGAACCTCTATGCGCCGAACGCCCTCTTCTACTACCAGGGCGGCTGTTTCGAGTACGACAACACCGGCGCGATCAACCACTGCGTGGTGATGTGCGGCTGGGACGACAACGCCTGCAATGGCCAGGGAGCCTGGCTGATCAAGAACAGCTGGGGAACCGGTTGGGGCGAAAACGGATACGGCTGGATCCGCTACGGGGATCTCTTCCTCGGTCACGGCGCCAACCTGCCGGTCTACACCCCGAGCCTCGACGTCGTGCTCGGCTACGACGCCGTCGAGGTCCTCGGCGGCAACGGCAACGGCGCGCTCGATCCGTCCGAGACGGCGAATCTCGGCATCACGATCAAGAACTTCGGCCGCACGATCGGAACCGGGATCTCGGCGGTCCTGACCTGCGCCGATCCCAGCGTGACCGTCGTCGACGGCGAGGCGACCTACTCGAGCATCGACGTGTGGGAGCACTCCTACGCGGCCGACTTCAGCGTGACGGCCGATGCGTCCGCCTCGGGCGTCGTCGAGATGACGCTGACCCTCTCCTGCGCGCAGGAGGACGTGGATCGCGTGAGCACCTTCCCGCTCTTCATCGGACCGACCGAGACGATCTACGAGGAAGGGTTCGAGAGCGGCTCGTTGCCGACGGGATGGGTGCGGGGCGGCAGCCCGGACGACTGGCGCGTCTCCGATTCCGGCCAGAAGCACTGCAAGCCGGATCCATACGCCGCCAGCGGTGGGCAGTACTGCCTCGGCAACGACCTGAACGACATCGGATCGGCCTGGAACATCCTCTACGAGAACAACACCGACAACTACATGAACTCGGCGATCGTCGATTGCTCCGACGCCGAGGGGGTCCACCTCGCGTTCCGGCGCTGGCTGACGGTCGAGGAGGGGATCTACGACAACGCGATGCTCTCGGTCAACGGCGTCGAGCTGTTCGCCAATCCAGCCAACGAGAACTTCTATGACGTCGCCTGGGAAGAGGTCGTCTACGACATCTCCTCGATCGCCGACGGGAATCCGTCGGTCCGGGTCCGCTTCGATCTCGAGAGCGATGCCGGATTGCGCTACGGCGGCTGGGCGATCGACGACGTGCGGTTCTTCGTGCCGGGCCAGCCGGCGGCCGACGTGATCGACGCGCCGACCGTGCCGATGGCGCTGCAGCTCCGACCGCGGGTGAACCCGTTCCGGGCCGGCTCGCCTCTCGAGCTGGCGATCCCTGCCCCGGGCGGCGAGGCGACGATCCGGATCGTCGATGCGGGGGGCCGCGCCGTACGCACCCTCGCCCCCGGCCACCTCGACGCCGGCGTCCACGCGATCGACTGGGACGGGAGCGATGACGCGGGACGGAGCCTCCCCGCGGGGATCTACTTCCTGCGGACGCGCCTGGGCGACGAGACCGCGACCGGCCGCTTGATCCTGACCCGGTGAGAAGGAACAAGCCCGAGTCGAGCATCTAGCGCTTCATTCGGAGACCGCCCTCTCGGCGAGGGGGCGGTCTCCGTGTCCTGGACGGCCGCGAGAAAGATCGAACCGTTCGGTCACTTCTCCTGCTCGATCGTCTCGCGCTCCGCCGAGCGTGACGGCGAGCATGCCGTCACTCTCCCGTCGTTCAGATCCTGACCAGGACCTTGAGCGCCCTGCGCTGGTCCATCGCCGCGTAGCCTTCGGGGACCCCCTCGAGTCCGACCGTCAGGTCGAACACGGGGGATGGGTCGAGGGTGCCCGCCAGGACATCGTCCATGAGCTCCAACATGTAGGCGCGGGCCGGCGCGGGTCCACCGCGCAGGACGAGGTGCTTGAAGAACATCCCCATCACGTCGAGACCCTCCGCCTGCACTCCGTGAGGGACCCCCATGTATCCGATCGTGCCGCCGGGACGCGCCACCTGGATCGCATGCTGCATGGACCCCGCTGCGCCGACGCACTCGAGAACGTGGTCGGCGCCCCCTCCGGTGAGCTCGGTGATCCCACCGATCGCTTCGTCGCCGCGGCTCGAGATGACGTCGGTCGCCCCGAACCTCCGGGCGATCTCCAATCTCGCCTCGTGATGTCCGACGATGATGATCCGCTCGGCGCCGATGCGCCGGGCGGCGAGCACGCCGCAGAGCCCGACGGCGCCGTCCCCGATGACGACACAGGTCGATCCCTTCTGCACGTCCGCGCACACCGCCGCATGGTGGCCGGTGGCCATCACGTCGGTGAGGGGAAACAGGGCGGTCAGCAGCTTCTCGTCGCCTTCGGCGCGGTCGGGCACCCGCACCAGGGTTCCATCGGCCAGAGGCGCACGCACCGCCTCGCCCTGCGCACCATCCGTGTGGGCGGCCCAGAACCCTCCGTGGCGACAGACCGTGTGGAGCCCCTTCTGGCAGAACTCGCACGTTCCGTCCGAGATGGCGAACGGCGCGATGACGAAGTCGCCCGGCTTCACGGTCCGGACCTCGCTCCCCACGGCCTCGACGACGCCCATCGGCTCGTGGCCGGTTCGCGCCCCCGGCTCGTAGTCCATCTGGCCCCGGTAGAACCAGAGGTCGGAGCCGCAGATGGCGGTGTGGGTGATGCGGACGATGGCGTCCGTCGGCTCCTCGATGCGCGGGTCATTCACCTCTTCGATGCGGATGTCTCCGGGGGCGTGATAGACAGCGGCTCGCATGGCTGCTCCTCCTCCTCGGAACCTCTCGATCACCGTTCCGTAACTCGTTCAACAATCGTGAAGGTATCGCGCCGTCCGGCAGGACTGAATGGTTATTCCTCCCGGAAACATCCCTGTTCCTGCCTGTCTTGGAACGTTCGAGCGCGCCCGCGAACACCTGGCCGCAGGCGATGGTCTGGTCTAGGGGGGGGCTGACAGCGACGGACCGTGGCCCGCACGAAGCGGGCTCGATCGCGGACCTGCGGAAAGGGGAAGCCGCCTGCCGGCGGCTTCCCCTCATCTCGGCTGAAGGAGCGACGCTCTCCTCGACATGCCCGTCGGTCTTCGGCGGATCGATTCGGCTAGATCTTCCTCCGGAGTCTTCGCGCCGCTCCGGCGGCGAAGAGACCCCCGCCCAGGAGCAGGAGGCTCGCCGGCTCGGGGATCGGATCGACGTTGGCGTGCAGATCCCCGGCATCGTTTCCGCATCCCATGGTCCAGTGGAGGTCGTACGACGAGACCGATCCGATCAGGCTCCGATCGACCTTCGCCTCGATCGCATACCGGCCGCTGAACCAGCCGTAGGAGTATCCGGCCAGGGTGTGGGAGTCTGTCCACGAGGTGACCCGGAGAGGATCGGAGACCCCACCCCAGGCTTCGTTCCCTTCAATCGACGGGTTCTCCCAGACCAGCGAGCCGGTCCGGAGCCACCCGTTGTGGCTCGTGTCGACGGCGAAGTCGTAGTTGCCATCCCCGGTGACGTCGAGCGCCAGATCGCCGGCGACGTAGTACTCGCCGTTCTGCCACCGCCCCGAGCTCGGGAAGCCGGTGACCACACCCATATAGAGGTAATCAGCGTCCCAGCCGAGGTAGACGGCCTCGACATCGAACCCATTTCCACCATAACCCGGATCTAGATACCCATTATTGCCCGAAATGTAGTCCTCGACGAGATAGTGGGTCTGGGTCGGGGCGTTCGCGCCTGGAGCCCAGTTTCCATAGCTGACTCCCCAATCGCTCAGGAAGAGGCTCGCGTCCGCCTGCGGGGCGACGACGAGCAGGGACGCGAAGACGACGGTCGCTAGCAAGGTTTTCATAGGCAATCCTCCTTCACTCCGAATCGTGGTCGATTCCGCCGAAGACAGATCGACCGACACCCTTCGGTGACGTTGTGACAATTCTAGGCGACGACATTGGGAAAAACAAGGATATTCGGCGTGAGTTTGGATTTTCTACCACTTACCGGCAGGACCTTACTTCAAGATCCTGGCGGAAAGGTAGACTTGCCAAATCGTTGCAGCATCCGCTCCCCGCGGCTCGCTCCGGATCATCTCGACGTGTAAAACCGGTTCGAGGACCGGAATTCTCTCCCACCGAAGATCGCCCGCGATGCCCCGGGTCTGCTCGTCCTCCAGCCCCGCGACCGGGGAGTCGTTCTCCAGGAGCAGACCGGTCATCTCGACGAGCAGGTCCGGGGCGGGTCTCCCGGACAAAGTCGCGCTGGCGATCCGGTATCGGACCGCCCCGTGGGCCGGCGCTTCCACCGGATCGGTCTCCTCGACGCCCCGGTAGAAGAGGCTGACGCCGAATCGCTCCCGTCCTCCCAGCACCGGTCGGACGGTCATCCCCGCCGCGGCGCGCCACCCTTCCCGGTTCCCGTCGTAGGTCAGCGCCCGGAACCGGGGCTCGAAGAGCCGGTCGGTCCGGATCCGATGGAATCGGCCCCACAGGCCGATCCGGCCCATCTCCCGCTCCGCCGTCAGGCCGATCCGGACCGCGTCCGCCTCCTCCTCCCGGTCCTGGATCTCCCGGCTCCAGTCGACCCACTCCCCTTCCACGGAGACCCCGCTCCACGGACCCAGCCGCGAGAGCACCACCCAACCGACCTCGTCCCGGTCGTGCGGCGAGAGGTCCGGATAGTGCTTCTCGATGGAGCGCTGGTCGTCCTGGACGGCGACCACTCCGAACCGCAGCCCGATCCCGGTCGGCAGGCCGAGGCGGGGATCGGCCTGGCTGGTCGGACCGAGATCGAGGAGGCCGCCGGAGAGGATCCGGCGGTAGCGTCCCGACGCCAGCTCGTCGAAGGTCCCCTCCGCCGGCGGCTGTCGTTCCCATTGCGAAACCGCCACCCAGCCGGCGATCCGCGAGTACCGCCGCCGGAACGAAGCGGCGAGCCCCTCGAAGGTGTACTCCGGCTCGAGGATCTCCAGGCTCCGCTGCTCGAGGCCGGAAGCGCCCGCACCGCAGACCCCGCAGCCCGAGGCTCCCGCGAGCGGAGGGGCGTCCTCCTCGTCCCAGCGCATCAGCAGGAGCGGCGAGACCATCAGATCGAACGCCCCGAGCGACGCCGAGACGGGACCGCGGGTGAAGCGGAGCGTGGCCGACCCGTACCGGTTGGCGAGGCGATCCTCCGCCTCGGTCAGCACGGTCTCCGATTCGTTGCTGAGCCGGAGCCACGGGATGAATTCGACGCCCGGCGCCAGGGACCAGACCGCACGCAGGTCCCATCGATGCAGGAAGACCGATCCGTTCTCCAGCAACTCCCCGTAGAGCCCCGTGTCGCCGGGACGGGCACCTTCGGTCGACAGGATCCGCAGCCGTCCGTCGATCCGGAGGTTCGGTCCCTCGACGGCCAGGATCGGCGCCGGCCTCTGAGAGGCCGGGAGCGGCTGCGAGACCACCGCGCGGACCGCCGGAAGCACCTCCTCGACCGGATCGTCCACGCGGTCGTCGAAGACGGCGCGGATCGTTCCGGAGCGGTCGATCACGAAGATCCCGAGATGCTGGAAGCCGAGCCCGTAGCGTCCGGCGAGCTTCCGCCCCTCGTCCCACAGGTGCGGGACGAGCAACCCTTCCTCCCAGAAGAGATCCTCGAGGGCCCCGCGGTCGTCGGGTCCCATCACGACGCCCACGAGCCGGGCCCCGAGCCGGGCGACCGCATCGGCGAACTCCTCGCTCGAGAGCGCGACCTCCGTGCAGTGCGGACAGCCTCGATCCCAGATCATGAGCACCGTCGCGTCGTGCTCCCCGAAGAGATCGGCGGACGCGGCGGTCCCCTCGTCGGTGAGCCAGGGAAGGACGAAGGCGGGCGCGGGGTCGCCGGGACCCAGCGCGGCGGCCGGGACGGCGGCGGTGATCAGAGCGAGAAGAGCGGGAAGGAGCGCTCCCGTTCTGCGGCGCCAAACGCTCACGGATTCACCTCCTGAAAAGCCGTTTCCACCCGAATACCACTCGAAAATCGAAGCCGCAAGCGATCGATCCGCTCTCGCTAGGAGAGCACCGGAAGCGTCTCGGTCCGCGTCGTCAGCAGGCGCGCCCCCTCCTCGGTCACGACCGCCTGGTCTTCCAGCCGAACGCCGAGGCGCTCCGGCAGGTAGATCGCCGGTTCGATCGTCAGGACCATTCCCGGACGCAGCCGCTCCCGACTTCCCGAGACCAGGTACGGAGGCTCACGGCGGTCCAGCCCGATGCCGTGCCCGATCCGGAGCGGGCAGTGGGGACCGTGTTCGTGGCGATGCAGGACGGCCCGAGCGGCCGCATCCGCTTCCGAGACGGGGGCTCCGGGCATGACGCGGCCGATCGCCGCGTCCTGCGCCTCCCGGACGATGTCGTGAAGGCGCTTGAGGGCGCCGCCCGCCTTCCGGTAGGCGAAGACCCGCGCGACGTCGGAGTGGTAGCCGCCGACCCGCGTGCCGATGTCGGCAAGGATCGGATCCCCCGCCGCCAGCGACCGGTTGCCCGGCATGCAGTACGGCACCGCGGTGTTCTCGCCGAACCGGACGAACGCCCACGAGCCCTCTCCCCCTCGCGACCCCATCTCGCGCACGAGTCGCTGGGCCAGCTCGATCTCACGGATCCCGTCGCGCACCAGCTCCGGCATCTTGTCGAACGCCTGCTCGGTGATCTGTGCCGCCGCGCGCAGGCAATCGATCTCCTCCTCCTCCTTGGCACAGCGGAGCCGTTCGAAGATCGCCGAACCGTCCACCCACTGCGCCTCGGGGACCGCGCGGACCAGACGCGCGTAGACGCCGAAGTCGGTTCGCGGCTCGAGACCGATCGTGATCCCGGGAGCATCCCCCACCTCCCGGCGGATCGCCTCGAACGGGTCCTGTCCGTCGCGCCAGGTGACCATCCGCGTCCGGATCGGAATCGAGAGGATCTGTTCCCGCTCGAACTCCGGAACGACGAGGGTCGGGATCGCCTCCCGATGGAAGAGCAACGCCCGGAGCCGCTCGCTCGGTGGGATCTCGCAGCCGGTCAGATAGCGGAAGTTGACCGAGGGCGTGGCGAGGAGCACGTCGAACCCCAGCTCCGCCATGTACGCGCGCATCCGCTCCGCGCGGCGGCGGTAGGCATGGAACGGGATGTGCGGAAGCGTCATCGTCGCCTCCTCTACGTCTCCCGGTCGAACGCCTCCCGGACGAGTCGAACGCGCTCCCCGAACTCCCGGAACGCCTCGTCCAGCACGGCCGAATCGCGAAGATCGATACCCGCCTGCGCGAGAAGCCGCTCGGGAGTGCCGCTCCAGCCACCGCGCAGGAGATCGAGATACCGCGGCAGGAACGCGTCGCCCTCCTCCTTCCACTTGCGGTAGAGGGCGAGAACGACGACCTGACTCAACGCGTAGCTGTAGCAGTAGAACGGATTGAAGACGAAGTGCCCCACGATCGACCAGCCCCCGACGTCGCTCTCGAGAAGCTCCACGTGGGGTCCGTAATGCGCCCGCGCCTTCTCGGCCCAGAGCGTATCGAGGGAGTCTGCGGTGAGCGGCTCCTCGGCCGCGCGCGCGTGTGCGGCCAGCTCGAACTCCGTGTAGAAGAGCTGGCGATAGATCACTCCGGTGAACCGCTCGACCTCGCTGACCAGGAGCTTCCGCTTCAGGGATTCGTCCTCGCTGGTCTCGAGAAGATGATCCCGCAGCAGGCACTCCCCGAACTCCGAGGCGACCTCCGCGATCACCTTGCTCATGTTGTACGCCTGGAGGTACGGTTGCGCCTCTCCGCTCAGCACGAAGTGGATCCCGTGACCGAGCTCGTGCGCCAGCGTGATCATCGTGTTCACGGTTCCCGTGTAGTTCATCAGGACGTGCGGTTTGCGTCCCGGCACCGAGGCGCAGAACGCCCCGCCCCGCTTGCCGGGGCGCGGTCCCGCGTCGATCCTCTCTTCTTCGAAGAACCGGCCGACCTCCTCGGCGAACTCGGGAGAGATCCTCCGGAACCCTCCGATGACCAGCTCCTGCGCCCGGTCCCAGGGGATCGGATCGGGCTTCGCGCCCGGAAGGGGCGCGGCGAGATCGCACGTCCGCAAGCGGGCGACCCCGAGCTTGTCCGCCTTCCAGCGGTAGTACTCGTGGAGCAGACCGAGGTGCCGGCGGCCGGCGTCGAGCAGGTTGCGGACGACCGGCCCCGGAATCTCGTTCGGAACGTTCTCGACCTCGATCGGTTCCGCGAAGGATCGCAGGTCGGTCTCGATCCCCTGATCCTTCACGACGTTCCCGTAGAGGAAGGCGAACACCGATCGCGACGCGCGGTAGGTGCGGTTCAAGCGGTCGCGGGCCGCGAACCGGACCTCCGGGTCGGGATGCTCCTGGAGGGAGACGAGACTGGCCATCGTCATCGGTCGGTCCTCGCCGTCGACCCGCAGGGTGCCGAAGTCGAGCTGGGCCGCCTGTTCCTCCCGGAAGCGGACCTGGGCGTCGCGGCCGGCGATGTTCTTCTTCATCGCGACCTGCTCTTCCCCCTCCGACAGCGTGTGGGGAGCGAGCTGGGACTGGTACTCGAGGAAATGCCGGTACCGGGCCATCTCGGAGGAATCGATCAGGCGCTGGAGCGCCTCGGCGGGGAGGCGCCGCAGATCCAGCTCGGCGAAAAGGATCTTCGCGCTCCACAGGCGGTGCCGCTCCTCGAGCCGCGCGTACAGGGAGGCGAGCGTTCGATCGCGTTGGTCCGCCGACGCGGCCAGCGCTGCGTAGGTCACCAGCCGGTCGGAGAGCGCGCGGATCTGCTCCAGCTCCTCGACCACCTCCCGGACCTTCCGCGCCCCCACGTCCGGCTCCCGCATCACCCCGCGGTGGCGCTGGAACCGCTCGACCCGGCGGTCGACCTCCTCCTCGTCTCCGCGGATCGCGGGATCCTCCGGTCCTTCATAGATTCTCCCGAGGTTCCAGCGAACCGCCTCGGCCCCGTTTCCTGCGCTCACGCCTACCCCCTTTTCCGTACCGCGACGGATCGTAGCACACACGGGCGGGCGGGAGAGCGCCGAAGACGGCCCGCGGCGGGAGCAGGGGGAAAAGCCCGCCCCTCCGACCCGAACGGGGCAAAGCGCGCCGATCCTCGTGCCGAAAGCGATAGAGGTGCAGAGGGAGGTTTGCGTGAAGGATGTCCAGCGGCGGTCGAGACGAGGATGGCCGAGCCTGTGGAGGGGATGGTCCTCCGGAGCCCTGCTGGCCCTCGTCCTGCCCGCTCCCCTCCTGGCCTACGCCCCGTCGGAACAGGTGCCGGTCCTTCTGAAGGTCCTGACGTTCGAGAGGACGCTCCAGGACGATCCCGACGACGATCTGCGCATCGTCGTCGTGGACCAACCGAAGGACGGAGAATCCGACCGGATCGCCGCCGAGGTCGTCTCCGAGCTTCGGCGCTACGGCGGACAGAGGATCAACGGGCGTCCGATCCGCGTGGATCGGCGAACGGTCGGCGAGCTTCTGGAGCGGAGCGATCCGGAGGTCGAGGTGCTCTACCTCAGCGCGGGTCTGGAGGGTCTCCTCCCGAACATTCTGGATTGGAGCCGCCGCAACGGCGCGATCTCGTTCACCGGGTCGCGCTCTCTCGGCGAGAAGGGGGTGGCGGTCTGGCTCGCGGAGGACGACGGCAAGCCCCGAATCCTCATCAATCTGGTGCAGCTACGCGCGGAAGGACGCGAGTTCGACGCCCGCCTGCTCCGCCTCGCCACCGTGAGACGCTGACTACGCCGCCTCCCGCTGCTGCACGATCTGCTCGATATCCTCGACCAGCATGCGGATCCCGCGCCCCTCCTTGCGGAGCACCTTCACGACGGAGCGCTGGAGGTCGCGTCGCTCGGCCGGACTGAGCTCCTTCGCCGTGTAAACGACGACGGGGACCCGAGCCCGTCCGTCGTCGCCCCGCAGGGCGTCGATCACCTCGAATCCGCTCATTCCCGGCATCATCAGATCGAGGATCATCAGATCGGGCGTGCACCGCTGCATTTCCTCGAGAGCCTCGCGGCCGTTCCCCGCGATCTGAACCTCGAAGCCGTGGCTGACCAGATAGCGGGAGAGCGCCTGCTGGAGCGTCTCGTCATCGTCGACGACCAGGATGCAGCCGTAGGATCCCGTACCCAACTCACCGGCGGGAGCCGGCGTCCCCGCCTCCCGCTCCTCGCGCATGCGGGCTCGCAGCTGATCGACCAGAGAGTCTTCCTGGTCGATCGCCGGCGCCGGTTCCGGCTTCGTCGCGTGGGCCGGGATCTCCAGGCGGAAGACCGAGCCCTTCCCGAGCTGGCTGTCCAGCGTCACGTCCCCCCCCATCAGCCGCGCGAGCCGGCGAGAGATCGCGAGCCCGAGACCGGTCCCTCCGAAGCGCCGCGTCACCGACCCATCCACCTGCCGGAACTCCTGGAACACCCGGCCGTGGTCCTTCGAATCGATCCCGATCCCCGTGTCGCGCACTTCCAGGACGAGGCTCTCCTGCTCCGTCTCGAGACGGCTGCGCACCTCGACCGACCCGTGCTCGGTGAACTTGATCGCGTTGCCGAGCAGGTTCGTGAAGATCTGCCGGACTCTGCCGGGATCGACCCAGACCCGCCCCTCCCCTTCGGGGATGAACCGGAACTCCAGTCCCTTCGAAACGGCGAGCCCCTTCATCTGCAGGACGGTGTTCTCGATCTCGCTCTGGATCTCGACGTGCTGGTAGTCGATCTCCATTCGACCGGCCTCGATCTTCGACAGGTCGAGCACCTCGTTGATCATTCGCAGGAGGTTCTCGCCGCTTCGATGGATCATCGCGACTTGGCGCTTCTGCTCCTCGTTCGGAAGCGGCCCGAGCACCTCGTCGCGCAGAAGCTCCGACAGCGCCAGGATCGCGTTCAGGGGAGTCCGCAGCTCGTGCGACATGTTCGCGAGGAACTCGCTCTTCAAGCGGCTCGCCTCCAGCGCCTTCTCGTTCTGTCTCGCCAGCTCGACGTTCTTCTCATTCAGCTCGGCGGTCCGTTCGCGGACCTTCTCCTCCAGCTCGCGGTGCGCCTTCTGCAAGCGAGCCGCCATTTCGTTGAACGCCTCGGTGACGACCCCCACCTCGTCGTTCCCGCGCACGGGGAGAGGACGCTCGAACCGTCCATCCGCGAAGCTGCGCGCCGCACGCGCGAGCGCGAGAATCGGCGCGACCAGCCGGCCTCCGAGTTCGCGCGCCCCGAGGGCTCCGATCAGTGCGAACGCCAAACCACTCAGCAGCAAGAGCCAGACGAGCTGGTTGAGGTTCGCTTGCATCTCCTCCAGGGAGTAGCCCAGGTGGAGCACGCCGAGCCGTCGTCCCGACGTATCGAGGATCGGGGCGTGGGCGACGAGATGATCGTCCCACCAGGTCACCTCGATCCGTTCCGGGATCTCGGTCGGAAGCTCATGCCCGGGTCGGGATCCGAGAGCCTCGTACGGTTCACCCTCGGCATCGTAGACGACGGCGAAGGAGACGTCGTCGATCCGGAAGACACCGGCAAGCGTCTCTCGCACGGAACGTCGGAGATCGAAGTCGAGCCCCGCGGCGACCGAGTGGGCCAGGAGCGTCGAGATCGACTCGGCTGCATCCTCGGATCGGTCCCGCGCCATGCTCCGGAGCAGGAAGTAGTCGGCGAACATCGAGATGGCGATCAGGACCGAGCTGATCCCGAGGACCACCAACACGAGGCGGAACCGAAGGGAGGAGAGCCGCGGCGCGATCCGGCCGGACGCCCCGCGGCGCGAAACCCTATTCATTCCACCCCACCTTGAGATACCAGGTCGGCTTGTAGTCGACACGGTACCACGGTTCCTCCGTGGCCGTACCGATGTTCAATCCGGACAGATTGACGATCGTCTCGTCGCGACCGAGAAGGTTCTGTCCTCGAATGCTGATCGACAGCGGACCGCGACGGTGCTCGTAGCCCAAGCTCAGATCGGTCTGCTCGAAGTTCCGGTAGAACGGCTCGTCTTCCAGGACGTACCCCGTTTGCGACGCCGCCTCCTTCTCGAGATCGCTGGGCGTTTCGCTCGGCACCCGGACGAGGAGATGGAACCGCCCCCCCGGCGCCGGCCCCTGCAAGCGGCCCAGAAGCGTCGTCGTCCGGTACCGTTCCCAGCTATCCGGGATCACGTTGACCAGCTCCGCCTGGCGCTCCACCTCCGTCCATGCGAACCCGATCGTGCTCCGGTAGCCGCGGCCCAGGGCCCCCTCCAGCTCCAGCTCGAATCCGGTCCTGTAGTCGCGTCCATCGGAGTTCACGTAGGAGGCGGCGACCCCCGTCTCGGTCAGCACGAGTCCGGAAACATCCTTGCCGTAGATCTCCGGCAGGAGGAAGTAGCGATCACCCGTGATTCCGATGGTCGAGATCGCGTCGTGGAGCCGGTAGTGGAATCCGGTCGCACCGAGCCGGAAGCGCCGTCCGAGCGACTGTCCGATCCCCGCTTCCCACGCGGTGATCGACTCCGGGTCCAGGTCGGGATTCCCGTTGAACTGCATGTTCTGGTACTCGAAATCGGCATGAAGTTCGAGCGTCGTCGGCGCCCGGAATGCGCGCGAATAGGAGAGTTTCCCGACCGTTCCGAAGCGCGGTCGCCAGACCACACTGGCACGCGGGCTGTAGAACGCCCCGTACTCGGAGTGCTGGTCGATCCTCCCACCGGCGAGCAGAGTCCATCCGGCGATCCGCCAATCAGCCTGTCCGTATGCCGCGAGGTTCCGCGTGCGGATCGAGCCGCCGATCAGATCGGGGGATCCCGACGCCCACGTTCCCTCGAGCGCGAAGGTCGCGCTTCCGCGGCCCCCGAGCCGGCTTTGCAGACGCAACTCCACGATCCCCTGGTCGTACGGGTTCGTCGTGTCGTTCTTGCGCGTGAACCCCTCGGCCGGAACGAGGAACGTGGCTCCCGTCGGATCCAGCACTTCGCCGCCGGGGATCGCCTGGCCGCTGTCGTCCGCCTCGTGGTACAAGCCGTCCCGCGGATCGAGGACGTACAACGTCTGTCCGTCGCGAATGTCGATCAGGATCGTCCCCTCCCCGCTCGCGAGGAACTCCGCGTCGACGGTCTCCCGGGTCGGTCCCCAGAGCTCGGCTCCGTACGAGTAGTGCTGGTAGACCGCCCGCCCGAGGAACCGGTGGGACCCGTCGGCGTAGATCTCCCGTTCCACGGTCGAAGCGAAGGTATCGCCGATCCGCCGATCCTTCGGAGTCGGGGAAAACGAGAGACCCGGCGTGCCAGAATCGAACCGATGGTAGTCGATGCTCACGGTCGTGGCGCCGTGGCGTAGGTTGCCCCGGAGATGCCCGACCTCGCTGTCCGCGTTGCCGTCGTGGGGGATCTCGAGCGCGTAGGGATTGGCCGACCGGTTGATCGGATCGCTTCCGCGCAGACCGGACACCGCCCCGCTGATCCGCCAGCTCGTCTCACCCGGTCCCGAGGAGTACGCCACGTGGGCGAGACGCTTCGTGATCTCTCCCGACAGGGGCTCGCTTCCGATCCCCGCGGCGACCTCGAAGCCTTTGTGCTCGGTCCCGTCCCAGGTCAGGATGTTGATCACGCCCGAGAATGCGTTCGCGCCGTAGAGCGCCGAGCCGGGCCCGAGCACGATCTCGAGCTGACGGATCTCCTCGATCGGGAACCCGAGCTGCGTCGTCGATCCGCCGGTCGCGGGATCGTTCATCGGAAACCCGTCCACCAGGAACAGGACCCGATTGTTCAACCAGTCGCTCAGC
Source organism: Candidatus Eiseniibacteriota bacterium (assembly GCA_014729455.1). GTDB lineage: Bacteria > Eisenbacteria > RBG-16-71-46 > CAIMUX01 > VGJL01 > WJJW01. The sequence goes on along the minus strand of WJJW01000179.1, from coordinate 4,111 downwards.
TCGCGGAACGTGTAGACGACCTGCTCCGGACCGAGGTCGGTATCGGCTCCGAGGACGTACGGGAGCGCGTCACGAATCGTCGCGAACCCGTGACGGCGCAGCTCCTCCCCGCTGAACGCGACGATCGTTCCGGGCACTTCTCCGGAGCGCTGGGCGCGGAGCGTCATCGTCTCGACGATCGGATCCGAGAGCAACGCCTCGAGCGAGAGCTCGTCGAGGTCGGAGTAGCGTCGGGATAGATCCCCCGCCGGCGCGCCGGCGGCGAGAAGGGAAAGAGAGAGCGGGATCGCGAGGAGAGGCCGAAGCCGTCTCCCCGTCGGTGGCCGTAGCAGGCGGTGAATCATCGATTCTCCTCATCGGGTCGGCACGCGACCGGGCACCAAGGCGACCGAGACGTGGCGGCGCCGGTTCGACTTCGAGTCCGCTTCTACGATCGGCCCTTGAAGATGGGGGCTTTAGCGCGGTCCGCCCCCCCCGTCGTCGACCGGGATCGGGGTATCCGATCCGGGGGCCTGCCGGCTACACTTCCCCGTGGATCCCGTCGAAGGGATGGGAAGGGAGGGGAACGATGTCACTGAGTGGAGAGCTGATCCGGCTGGCCGAAACCTACGGGGCGCAGAACTACCTCCCGCTCGAAGTGGTGATCGAGCGGGCCGACGGGATCTGGGTCTGGGACGCGGAGGGGCACCGTTACCTGGATGCCCTGTCCTCGTACTCCGCGCTCAACCAGGGGCACCGCCACCCGCGGATTCTCGCGGCGCTCGTCGAGCAGGCGGGCAAGGTGACCCTGACCTCGCGCGCCTTCCATAACGACCAGCTCGGCCCGTTCCTTCTGGAGCTGACCGAGATCACCGGGACCGAGAAGGCCCTTCCGATGAACACGGGGGCCGAGGCGGTCGAGACCGCGATCAAGGCCTGCCGCAAGTGGGCCTACAAGGTGAAGGGAATCCCGGAGGGGAAAGCGGAGATCATCGTCTGCTCCAACAACTTCCACGGGCGGACGACGACGATCGTCGGATTCAGCAGCGAGGATCAGTATCGCGAAGGATTCGGCCCGTTCACCCCGGGTTCGTCGAGGTCCCCTACGGCGACTTGGAGGCGTTCGAAGCGGCGCTGAACCCGAACACCGCCGGCTTCCTCGTCGAGCCGATCCAGGGGGAAGGGGGCGTAATCATCCCGCCCGAGGGGTACCTCAGCGGGACCCGCGAACTCTGCCGGGAGCACAACGTCCTCTGGATGGACGACGAGATCCAGACCGGCTTCGGCCGGACCGGCAAGATGTTCTGCTGCGAGTGGGAGGGGATCGACGATCCGGATCTCCTGATCCTCGGCAAGGCGCTGGGGGGCGGGGTCTATCCCGTCTCGGCGGTCGCCGGCCGGAGCGAGGTCCTCAATGTCTTCCGTCCCGGCGACCACGGCTCGACCTTCGGAGGCAATCCGCTCGCCTGCGCGGTGGCGCGCGCCTCGCTCCGCGTGATCATCGAGGAGGAGCTCGTGGCCCGATCGGCCGAGCTCGGCTCCTACTTCCTCGTCGGCCTGCAGGCGATCCACTCGCCCCACGTGCGGGAGGTCCGGGGCAGGGGCCTTCTGATCGGGGTGGAGATCGAGGAGAGTTCGGGCGACGCGCGGCCCTTCTGCGAGCGGCTCCGCGATCTCGGGGTTCTCGCCAAGGAGACGCACCACCAGGTGATCCGCTTCGCCCCGCCTCTGGTGATCGAGAAGGAGGAGATCGACTGGATCCTGGAGCAGGCGAAGGAGGTCCTCACCTGACCGGACCCGTGTTCGCCCGCTGAGAGGAGGAGGACCCCCATCCCGCGGGCCGGTGTATCCAGGGCATGCTGGTGTTTCCGGGGCATGCTTGCGGCTTCCGCCCACTTTCCGGGAGACTTCGCGGGATGCGACGCTTCCCGCTGATCCTCCTCTGCGGCCTGCTGGCCGGATGCGCCGGCCTTCGCGCACCGGCCGGCTCCGCCGACCCCGCCCGGGGCGCGCAAGGGGAACGGGCGCGCGAGGCTCCTCCCGACCTGCGGACGACCGCCCGCCTGCCGTCCGATTTCCTGCTCGGCCTGGAGGCCTCGCTGGCGATCGGCCGCCATTTCGGCCTGGTCGAGACCGACTCCGTGATCCGGAGGGTCAACGAGATCGGCTACCGGGTCGCCTACCCGGCGGGGCGGGACGACCTGCTGTTCACCTTCCAGGTCCTCGACGTCGAGGAGCCGAATGCGATGGCACTCCCCGGGGGCTGGCTCTTCGTCACCCGCGGGATCCTCGAGCTGGATCTGACCGACGCGGAGCTGGCCCACCTGCTCGGACACGAGATCACCCACGTGACGGGAGAGCATTTCGGCCGGCAGGGACGCCTCAACAGCCTCCTCTCCCTGCTCCAGACCGCGGCGGTGGTGATGGTCGCCCTCCATCCCCCGGACAACGACCCGTCCCGGCCGGTGATCGAGGATCCCGGCAGCCGCCGCTACCCGCAGAGCTCGGCGGAGGCCGCCCTGACCGGAACGGCGGTTCTCGGCAGCCTGTTCCAGGAGCTGATGATGCGCGGGTACAGCCGCAAGCTCGAGGTCGAGGCGGATGACGGAGGCCGGCGGCTCGCCGCGCTCGCCGGATATCCGCGGGAGGCGGGCGCCTCCCTGCTGGCGAAGCTGCACGACCGGATCTACGAGGACCGGCAGTTCGGATACTGGCGAACCCATCCCTACTTCACCGACCGGGTCGCGGTGGCCCGCTCGGTCGCCCGGGGTGCGGACCGGCCCGCTCCCGAGACCGCGGTCGCCGCCTACCGCTCCCGGATCCAGTCCGGACTGGCCGCTGCGGCCGCCGCGTTCCCCGACGAGCGGCTGGCCGATCACCTCTACGAGCTGGCGCTCCGGGCGGGACCGGGCAAGGGGACCAACCTCGCCGTCCATTCCGAGCTGCTCGGCTTCCGCGTGGACCGGATCCTCCGGGAGAGCCGGATCCTCCGTCCGTACGGGCCGCTCGTGGCCGACTACGACACGCTGCTGGCCCAGGCGAAGCGGCGAGACGGGGCGGACCCGGCGATCCTCCGGCGCCTCGCCCGCGAGCGCGATCAGATCGATTCCCTCCGGATCGCGATGCTTCCGGAAGTGCTGCGCGAGATCGATGAACCGAACCCGAGCACCCGGATCCTCGAAGCGTTCCTGCTGAACTTCCCCGAGCACGAGCGGGCCGACGAGGTCCGCCTCCGGCTGGCGCGCTCGTATCGGCTGTCGCAGCGGCACGACCTCGCAGGAGAACGGTTGGGGGATCTCCTCGCCGGGGCCGGCGAGGAGCGGGAGAAGCCGGCGGGCGCGGACTCCTCCGCGGTCCTGCGGGCGCGGGTCGAGCTGGAGCGGACCCTGGAGCACGTCGACGATCCGGAGCTGTGCCAGCGGCTTTACGATCGCCTCGACGATCCGGAGCTTCGCGGCGCGGCGCTCGAACGGTTGCGGGGAATCGTCCCGGCACTCGGCACCCTCGAGCTGGTCGGTCGTTTCGTGCAGACCTATCCCGACTCGCCGGCGGCGGACCTGGCGCGCGCGCGTCTCGATGAACTCGCGCGTGCCGAGTACCGCAAAGCCCGGCTGCACGAGGCGATGGGGGACCGGAACGGCGCCCTGGGAATCTACAACCGGATCTCGATCCTCGCTCCGGGGACCGAGCACGCGGAGCGTTCCCGCGAAGGGATCGAGCGGATCCAGGCGTACGCCGCCGCGACGTCGGACCGCTGACTCCCCGTCCGGTGGCCGACCGCTACATCCCTTCCTCCGCGACCTCCTCCCACGGCATTCCGATCTCGCCTTCCGAAGGATCCACCCTCTGCGACGGCGCCTCGCCGGTCATCTCGATGTAGCGTCCGATCAACCGCTCGGCCTCGTCGAGGCTGCCCCGCAGCCCCTCGCGGCGCATGGGATCGGTCTCGCGCTCGAGCGCGAACTCGAGGTGATCGATCCCGCGACTGACGTAGTGGGGCGCCTTGATGTAGATCAGGCCGAGGTTCCCATGCGCGCCGACGTGGTCCGGATAGAAGAGCAGCATCCGCTCGAACGCGAGCGCCGCTTCCCGATCTCGATCCTGGCGCGTGAGGACGAGCCCGGCGTGGTAG
>WJJW01000178.1 GCA_014729455.1 Candidatus Eiseniibacteriota bacterium | reverse complement strand
GGAGCGGCCGGCGCCGGCTCCGACACGGGCTCCTCCGGCTCCGGCTGCCGGTCGTGCCGGAGGGTGTCCGGATCGGCAAAGCGGCCGGTCCTCCAGTAGGCGATCAGGGCGACGACCAGCGGGAGCAGGAAGATGCCGCCCGCCACCGCCGCGCTCGCGACGTAGTACGGGTTGCCGGAGCGGAACAGCAGATACCCCGAGTAGGTCGCGTCGACGGTGTAGTGCCAGATCAGGAGCGTGAGCAGGTTGAACCGGATCATCACCACGCTGATCAACGCCCCCGCGATCAGCAGTTCCAGCCCGCGGATGTAGAACGGCTGGTTCGGGTAGGCCGAGTGGCCGAACGCCCAGATCGCCGAGGCGAGCCCGATGCCGACCCAGCGGTTCCGGAAGATCCGCGAGAAGAACGGAACCGAGAACGCCCGGCTCAGGAACTCCTCGCTGACCGCGGGAAAGAACCCGATGAAGAGCAGGAAGGCGAGTGGAAAGACGCTGTTGAGAAGCTCGTCGTAGGGAACCTCGGCCGGAGACCAGGCCCCGAGGGACGTGGCGATCCGGTAGAAGACCGTCTGGTAGGCGAGGAACAGACCGGTCAGCACGATGCCGCCGAGCGCCGAGAACAGGAACTCCTTCGTTCGGATCCCCCGCCAGGTGAACACTCCGGGAAGGGAGAGCTTGCCGGGATAGGCCGCGCGATACCGATTCTCGCCCGCCGCCACGACGATCACGATCAGCAGCCCCGCTCCGAGCGCCGTCAGGAAGGTCCCGATCAGCGACTCGGCCAGGAAGCCGCCGAACGATGCAGTCGTGTCGTAGCGGTAGAGAGCTTGCGGAAGGCTGTTCAGGCCGGCGAGCAGGACCAGGATCCCACCGATCAGACCGAGTCCGTTCGCGAACCGCCAGCGGATCCGCTTCCGTCGCGCCTGCGCGAACAGGACGACCAGCATCACCAGAATCGTGAACACCATGAAGACCGATGCCACCGCCCCGGCGAGGGTGTTGCTGGACCGCAGCCGATTGTAGCCGCGGCTCCACGTCTCCGGAACGTGGACGTGCTCGTCGTACCCGCCGATCCGGCCGCCCCGGATCGTCACCGCGTAGCGGTACTTCCCGCCTTGCCAGTCGACGTCGGTCCGTTCCCACGTGAAGCGGTGGTCGGTTCTCGCGTCGAGCTTCTTCGCCGTCGCGCCGAGAAGCCGCAGCCCCGCGACCTCCTCCGGGCGATGTTCCCGGAGGAACCGCTCCGCGAGGACGAGCGCCTCCTCCTCGGAGAGGCTCGCGCCCGGCGCGGAGTCCGGCAGCAGGTGCGTGAAGCCGATGAGCTCTCCGCCCGGCGAAACGTCGACCCGGAACTCCTCCTTCTGGAGCGGGCGGAACCAGCGGTGGGACCAGGACCAGATCTTGGCGGTCGTCGAGACGACCCGGTTCATCTCCTCGAGACCGAGCTCCCGCTCCAGGAACACCTTCGCCGTGTCCTCGTAGACGAAGGCGGCCGCATGCCGGCTTTCCGCGACGTCGAAACCGTGGCCGCGCAGCCACTCCTCGGCGATCGCCCGCGACGCGGCGCGGTCGACCTCGAAGCGGATCGTCGCCTCCGGGAAGACCGACGGGAACAGCCGCAGTCCCACCACCAGGCCGACCGCCCCGAGCGCGAGCAGGAGCAGCAGCCGGACCCGGTCCCTCTTCGTCAGCCGGTTCGAATCCCCGTTCCGCTCCACTTCCTTTCCCTCCCCGTTCGCCGCCGCCCCGTGTCCGCGGCCGGCTCCCCTACGGGAACATCTCCCTCTCGACGAGCTCGCAGATCACGTGCCCGGCCAAGATGTGTCCTTCCTGGATCCGCGGCGTCTCCTCCGAGTCGACCCGCAAACAGAGGTCGACCAGGTCGGGTAGCGCCCCGCCGCGGCGCCCGGTGAACCCGCACCGGCGCATGCCGATTTCGCGAGCCCGGCGCAGCCCGGCCAGGACCGACTCGGACCGCCCGCTCGTGGAGATCCCGACCGCCACGTCCTCCGGTTTGCCGAGCCCTTCGAGTTGGCGGGCGAAGACAGCGTCGTAACCGAAGTCGTTGCCGATCGCCGTCAGGCTCGAGGTGTTGACCGTCAACGCCACCGCGGCCAGCCCCGCCCGATCCTTGTAGAAGCGGCCGGACAGCTCGCAGGCGAGATGCTGGGCGTCCGCGGCGGATCCTCCGTTGCCGAAGAAGAGGATCTTCCCGCCGCGGCGCAGGCTCTCGATCCAGATCCCCGCGATCTCCCGCAGGAGCGCCGTCTCCCCCAGGAGCGCCTTCTGGACCCGCACGCACTCCTCGATCCGCGACCGGATATCCGATTCATCGATCATCGTTCGATCCCTTCTCCTCCGCGCCGGCACCCGACCCGGACACCAGACGAACCACCGCGGCGGCGAACGCGTCCCAGCCCATCCCGGCCTTCGCGCGACGCATCCCGTCGGCGAGACGGTTCTCGAGGCCCTCCTCGTAGAACCGCGCGATCGCCCGCACGAGCGCCGACCGGTCGTCCGGCGGAACCAGCAGGCCGGTCTCGCCGTCGTCGATCATCTCCTCCAGACCCCCCACCCGCGTGCAGAGCGCCGGTCGCTCGAGCTGGACGGCGATCTGGACGATTCCGCTCTGCGTGGCCGACCGGTACGGCAGGACGACCAGGTCGCTGGCGGCGAATCGCACCCCGACCTCCTCGTTCGGGACGTAGTCGCCGCGCATTTCCACGATCTCCGCGATCCCCAGATCGCGGACGATCGCATCATACCGCCCGCGATCCTCGTAGAACTCGCCCAGGACGACCAGCCGCGCTCCGGTCCGCGCATGGATCTCCGGCATCGCCCGGAGCAGGTCCTCGAGCCCCTTGTAGCGGCGGATGTAGCCGAAGAAGAGCAGCACCCGCCGGTCGGGATCCCAACCCAACCGCCGGCGCGCCTCCCTCTTCGGCATCGGCTCGCCGAAGTGCGTGTAGAGCGGATGCGGGATCCGCACGGCGGGCGCCTCGGGGCGGTAGCGACGCAGATCCCTCTCCACCGCGCGGGACATCACGACGAAGCCGTCCCCCGCGCCGAGCATGTAGCGGGTCAGCAGGTCGTCGAACGGACGCTTCTCGTGCGGGACGACGTTGTCGCAGACGACCACGACCCGCGTCTTCCCCCCTCCCGGGAGCCGCCGGCGGCGCACCCGCCGGGCGATCGTTCCGAAGCACGGTGCGAAGAACGGCATCCAGTACTTGAAGATCAGACCGTCGGGCCGCTCCCGGGCGATCGCGTCGGCGGTCCGCCGCCACGTCCACGGGAGGATCGAGTCGACCATCGGCCGCGCATCGACGGGAGCCGGGTCCTCCCCCTCCTCGATCTGGGTCTTCCCGGGGAAGAGGAGCTCGGGGTACTGGCGCGTGAAGGAGTAGAACCGGACCGTGTGGGACTTCATCAACTCGCGCGCGAGCAGAGCGTTGAACTGCGCGATCCCCCCGCGCATCGGGTAGGCCGTGCCGACGTAGGCAAGGTTCAACGCGCCCCCGTCTCCTCCTCCGAAGGAACGGTCCAGGTCTGCAGGCCACGCTCCTCGAAGGCGAATGGAACCAGGGTCCCCCCCTCCTCTTCGAGCGCTCGCGCGATCGCCTGTCTCCGCGGGATCGGGCAGAAGACGAGGATGTACCCGCCGCCACCGGCCCCGAGGATCTTGCCGCCGATCGCGCCCGCGCCCCGGGCCGCGGCGTAGAGACGGTCGATCTCGGGGTTGGTGATCCCGGGATCGAGATCCTTCTTCGCCTCCCACGCCTCGTGCAGCAGCTCTCCGAAACGCTGGACCCGGTCCCGCAGCAGGGCGGCCTTCATCTCGAGCGTCAGCTCCTTCATCCGGTCCAGGCTCCGGACGACCTTCTCCTTGCCGTCGCGGTACGATCGCATCTGGTTGACGACGATGTTCGCGCCGAGACGGGTAGTGCCCGTGTAGCAGAGCAGCATGGCGTACTCGAGCTCGTTGAGCACGTGGCGCCGGATCCGCAACGGGTTGACGATCGTGTGGTCCCGGTGGAACTCGATGAAATTGAACCCCCCGAAGGTCGCGGCGTACTGGTCCTGCCGGCCTCCGGCGATCTCCAGATCGATCCGCTCGATCCGGTAGGTCAGCTCGGCGATCTCGTAGTTCGTCAGCGGCTCGCGGATCCACTCCCGGAGAAGCCCGACCAAGGCGGTGACGAGCGTCGAGGAGGCGCCGAGCCCGCTGCCGGGCGGGGCGTCGGAATGGACCATCAGGTCGAAGCCGCACGGGAACGGCGCGGCCCCCGGTCCCTCGGCGTCCTGGAACCGGTTGACGACCCCCTTCAGCAGATCGAGCCTGCCGTCGATCGGCAGCGGTTCTCCGAGAGGGGCCTCCAGCGCGAGGTCGAAGTCGAGGCTGGCGAGCGTGCAGGTCCGGTC
>WJJW01000177.1 GCA_014729455.1 Candidatus Eiseniibacteriota bacterium | reverse complement strand
TCTCCACGCCGTGGCCGCAGTTCGTGCCCAGCACGTCGGCGCCCGCCTCCTCCAGCCCGCGCGCGGCGGAGGCGACGTCGACCCCCATGATCGTGAAGAAGCCTCGCGGCGTGGCGTCGAAGGTCATCGTCGCGACGATCGGGATCGCCCGCGACACCGACCGCGCCGCCTCCACGGCGAGGACCGCCTCGGCGAGGTCGGTCATCGTCTCGATGCAGAGCAGATCGACGCCCGCGCGGAGGAGCGCCTCGATCTGCACGCGGAATCCGGCGCGGATCTCCTCCGGATCGGCCGGCCCGTACGGCCGGAGGATCTTGCCGCTCGGACCGCACGAGCCGGCGACGTAGACCTGGTTCTCCGCGACGCTCCGGATCGCGGCGACGGCCGCGCGGTTGACCTCCTCCGTCGCCTCGTCGAGTCCGTACGCAGCGAGCTTCGCCGGCGAGGCTCCGAACGTGTTCGTCTGCACGATGTCCGCCCCGGCGTCCCGCGAGTCGGCGGCGAGACGCTCGAGACGCTCGGGATGATCGAGGTTCCAGCGCTCCGGACAGTCCCCCGGGGCGAGTCCGAACGCGAACAGGCGCGTGCCGGTGGCGCAATCGCCGACGAGGACCTCTCCCGCGGCGATCCGCTCCAGAAACGGTTTCACCGGAGGAGATCCTCGACACGCTGCACCGCGTTGGCCGCGTCGTAGGCGTAGGAGTCCGCGCCGATCTCGCGGGCGAAGTCCGTCGATACGGGCGCACCGCCGACGATCACGCGGATCCGGTCACGCAGACCCCGCTCGCTCAGGAGCGCGACCACGCGGCGCATCACCGGCATCGTCGTCGTCAGGAGAGCGGACATCCCGATCAGGCGCGCTTCGTTCTCGAGGGCCGCGTCGACGAATCCCTCCGGACTCACGTCGCTGCCCAGATCGATCACGTCGAAGCCGGCGCCGCGCAGCATCACCCCGACCAGGTTCTTGCCGATGTCGTGCAGATCCCCCTGGACCGTTCCGATGACGACCTTGCCCCGCGAGGGAACGCGATCGGCGAGGAGAACCGGTCGCAGCACCTCCATTCCGGCGATCATCGCGCGGGCGGCCAGCAAGACGTCGGGCAGGAAGACCTCGTGGGCGCGGAAGCGGTCCCCGACGACGTCCATCCCCGCGATCAGCCCGCCCTCCAGCACCTCGCGTGCGGACCGCTTCTCCTCGAGCGCCGCGCGCGTCAGCGCGGAGACCGTCTCCTCATCCCCTTGCTGCAGCGCCCGGGAGATCTCCTCGAGTCGATCCATCTCGGTTCCTCCTCCTCGCCTCACGCGGTCGACCCGCGGCCCGAGACGCGGCGGATCCGCTCCCGGCAGCCGCGTTCCGTGCAATCCGAGCAGAACGGGTAGCGATCCTCGAAATCGTGGATCTCCGGCGCACCGGCGACGATCACCCCCGACATCGACTTCAGCGGCTCCATCAAAAAGCTCTCCCGCAGGCGGATCCCGATCCTCCCGGGCTCCAGCGCGTCGAACAGGGCCGCCTGCCCGCTGACGTGCCATCCGCAGTAGCCCGGGCTGTAGCGGAGCACGCCGCGATCCGCCTCCGGCCCCGCACGGGCCCGGAGCTTCGCGCGAACCGTCTCCTCGAGCCGGTCGCCGGCCCGTTCGGTCGCCTCCGAGGCCGCCGCGTCGAGCGCGGCGGCGATCGGGTACTCCGCCTCCTCGAAGAGGCGGTCGATCCGCGCGCTCACCGCTTGGCCGATCGTCACCGCGAACAGCGTCAGGTGCTCCGCCCGCGGAACGATCGCCTCGAGCGGGGTCTCCGGCTCGTTGCGGCCGGCGCCGCGGTAGACGGCCGCGAAGCGATCGCGATCGATCTCCACGAACACGCCCGCCGGACGCGCCTCCTCCTCGCACAGACGGAGCGCGTCCTCGAGAATCGTGTGCAGCCGTTCGTCGATCGGCGCCCCGGGCGGGAGGCCGAGCCGGCCGGCCAGGGAGGGGCGATCCGGCAGGATCCCCGCGACCGGAATCTCGAGGACGCCTTTCACCGCGCCCGCGCCGGAAGCTCCGGCATGCCGACCCGGCGCGCCTCCGCCGCCATCCGCTCCTCGAGCGCCGCGACGACCTCGCCGGAAAGCGGCACCGGCTCGTGCGCGGCGATCCGGCGGTCGACCTCGCGGCGGGCCCGCTGCCCGATCGTGCTCCCCCCCTCCTCGAGCCAACGGGAGCGGTTCGCCCGATCGATCGCCGGACCGGGGAGGATCTGCTCGGCGCGCAGATGGGTGCGCGTGTGCTTCGAGATCAGCAGGTGCCCCTCGGCGAGCAGCTCTTCGAAGCGCGGCACGGCCGGGAAATCCTCGCGTGGCTCGATCCCGCGGACCATCCGCAGGACCATGCCGGCGATCTCGTTGTCGACGACCAGCTTCTCCAGGCTCTGGCAGCTCTCGAAGTCGAGCATCCCCGGCCCCGAGACCACGTTGATCCCGGCCAGCGCCGCCAGGAGAGCGCCCGTGCCCGACTCCAGACCCGCCTGATAGTCGGGTAGCTTGGCGTCGGAGAGGCCCATGTACGCGTGGACGGGCAGCCCCAGGTGCTTGCCCACCTCCGCGTAGGCGGCGTCGATCATCATCGTCTCCACCGCCCCCATGGGGGTCGTCCCCTGACGCATGTCGAAGGCCGATGGGGAGCCGCCGTAGATCAGCGGCGCCCCCGGGGCGGCGAGCTGGTGGATCACCAGACCCGAGAGGTTCTCGGCGGTGTGCTGCGTGATCGCCCCCAGGAGCGTCACCGGCGCGGTGGCGCCGGTCATGGGCATGGAGACCAGCTCCGCGGGGATCCCGGCGGCGGCGCACTCGATGAGCGCGGAGGTGGTGAGGGCGCTCCACGCCAGGGGCGGCGAGGGACAGCAGTCGAAGATGGCCAGCGGCCGCTCCCTGAGCTCCTCCTCGCCGCCGCGCACGCAGGCGAGCATCCGCCGCATGGCCTCGAAGGAGCCCTCGTGGAAGGTGCCGGTCACCACCGGTTTCCGGCAGGCGCGGAGCGCCACGCGGAGACGGTGCCGGTCCGCGGCCTCGCGCGGCACGTCGGAGGGGACCACGCCCGTGGACTGCATCGCGTAGGCGGGGAGGG
>WJJW01000176.1 GCA_014729455.1 Candidatus Eiseniibacteriota bacterium | reverse complement strand
TCGCACTCCTTCCCCGCCTGCTCGGAGACATACTGCGCGGCTTCGGCGACCTCGTGGAAGCCCATGTCCGGTCCACCGACGACGTTGATCAGGATCGCCGCGGCTCCCGTGATGCTGAGATCCTCCAGCAAGGGGCTCGAGACCGCCGATTGCGCCGCCTCCAGGGCGCGGCTCGGTCCGTCGGCCACGCCGCAGCCGAGCAGCGCGGCCCCGCGGTTGCGCATCACGGTGCGCACGTCGGCGAAGTCGACGTTGATCAGCCCGTTGCCCATGATGATGTCCGAGATCCCCCGCGTCGCCTGGTAGAGGATCTCGTCGGCCACGCGGAGCCCTTCGTTGAAGCCGACCCCGCGTTCGACGAGATGGAGCAACCGGTCGTTCGGGATCACGATCATCGTGTCGACCTCGTCGCCCAGCTCCGTGATTCCTTCTTCGGCTCTCTGGATCCTCCGGCGGTTCTCGAAGCGGAACGGACGGGTGACGATCGCCACGGTCAGCGCGCCGAGCGATCGCGCGATCCGTGCCACGACCGGGATCGAACCGGTGCCGGTGCCGCCCCCCATGCCGGCGGTGAGGAAGACCATGTCGTACCCGTCGAGGATCTCCGCGAGTCGATCGGAGTCCTCCTCCGCCGCCTCCCGGCCCACGACCGGATCACACCCCGCGCCCAGTCCCTGCGTCCGTTCGATGCCGAGCTGGTGCCGGTTCTCGCACACGCAGCTCTGCAGCGCTTGCGCATCGGTGTTGGCGACCCAGAAGGTCACGTCGCGCAGCCCTTCCGAGATCATTCGATTGACCGCGTTCGATCCGCCCCCGCCCAGACCGAGAACGAGGATCTTGGCCGGATCGTTTCGCTGCTCTTCCATGTCCAGCATTCCCGCACCTCCCGTGCGTCTCTTCGTGCTCCGGTTCCCTTGGTGTCGTCTCGCCCCTTCTCGCTCCGCCGGCGCGCCTAGAGGTAGTCGCGGACCCACTCGCGGATCGGGCGGCGCAGGAATCCGAGGATCCCCTTACCCGCCCCCTGGCGCGCACGCTCGCACTCCGCGGCGTAGCGCAGGATCCCGATCCCCGCCGCGTGCTGCGGGATCGCGTCCTCTTCGGAAAGCCCCTCGATCGCTCCGGGGCGCCCGATCCGGGTCGGCAGCCCCAGGACCCGCTCCGCGAGCCCGGTCATCCCCGGCAGGAGGGCGCTCCCCCCCGTCACGACGATCCCGGCGGCCAGGAGATCGGTGACCCCGCACCGTTCGAGCTCCTGGAACGCGAGGGTGAGGATCTCCTCCGCGCGCGGCTCCAGGATCGCGGCGAGGACCTGGCGGCTGATCTGCCGCGGCCCGCGCCCGCCGACGCCCGGCACCTCGACGACCTCTTCCCCGGGAACGAGCGACGAGATCGCCGAGCCGAACGAGACCTTCAGCTCCTCCGCCCGCTCCTTCGGGGTCCGCAGCCCGATCGCGATGTCCTGCGTCAGGTGGCGCCCCCCGACCCCGATGATCGCCGTGTGCTGCACGACGCCGTTCTCGAAGCAGATCAGGTCGGTCGTCCCGCCGCCGATGTCGAGCAGCGCCACGCCGAGAGCCCGCTCGTCCTCCTCGAGCACGGCGAGCGAGGCGGCGAGCGGCTGGAGCACGAGCGCCTCCACGTCGAGCCCGGCGCGATCGACCGCGCGCAGGAGGTTGCGGACCGGAACGGAGGAGAAGGTGACGATGTGCACCTCCGCCTCGAGCCGGACTCCGGACATCCCGACCGGATCCCGGATGCCGCTCTGCCCGTCGAGCGTGAATCCGCGCGGGATCACGTGGAGCACTTCCCGGTCCGCGGGGATCTTCACGGCCCGTGCCGCTTCGAGCACCCGCTCGATGTCCTCGCGGACGATCTCCTTGTCCCGCCGGCTGATCCCGATCACCCCGCGGCTGTTCACGCCGCGCAGGTGCTCGCCCGAGATGCCGACGTAGGCGTCGCGGACCGTCACCCCCGCCATCCGCGCGGCGGTGTCGACCGCGGTGGCGATCGCCTCCGCGGTCGATTCGAGGTTGACCAGACTCCCCCGCTCCAGCCCCGCACAGGGGGAGGAGCCCCATCCGAGGAGACGGATCTCCCGGTCGGACAACGACTCCCCGACCGTGCAGCAGACTTTGGTGGTTCCGATGTCGAGGCCGGCGAAGATGCGATTCGGTGCCATGGCGTTCCAGACCTTCGAGGTTAGACCTTCTCGTACGGCTCGCGGGCCGACGCGCTGTCCGGCCCGGTTCCTTCGGCGAAGCGTGCGACGATCCGTCCCGAGAAACGCAGATCCAGGACGGCGTCTCCACGGTCGAGGCGACGCAGATCCCGCAGGACCGTCGGGACCTGATCCCACAGCTCCTCGTAGCGCCCCGGTTCGAACAGGATCACGGTGCGGCTCGATCGCAGGTACGCGCGCGCCTCCCGCGGGCGCAGCTCGATCTCGGACAGGTCGCGCCAGAGCGACGGCCGGGAGTGGCGGATCCGTTCGATCAGACGCGCCACCGCGGCGGCACGCGGCCCGGCCCGCTCCCCGTCCGACGCGACCTCCCCCCCCGAGGGGCGCAGGATCGGGAGGTCGGCGCCGATCCCTGTCTCGCCGCCTCCGCTCGCGGGGAGGA
>WJJW01000175.1 GCA_014729455.1 Candidatus Eiseniibacteriota bacterium | reverse complement strand
GAACCCGTTTCCGAAGAGCGCGACGCGGATCCCGTCCTGCACCGCTACCCCTTCTCCTCGACGAAACGGATCTTCGGCAGCTCCTCGATCGGCGGTGGGGGCAGCGGGGCCGCCTCGATGCGGGCGAGCCAGCGGCCGGAGGTCCGGCGCAGGGAGGCGAGGTCGACCCCCGCGTATCGCTCCGGATAGCCGAGCAGCTTCTGGATCCCGCGGTGGAGCTGGCGGCCCGCGCCGACACGGTTGCCGTTGCCGAGGTGGTAGAAGCCGGCGGCGACCTGGATCAGTCCCTGGAGGAAGAGGCGGGAGCGGCCGTGGGTCTCGATCCAGACCTCCTCGAGCGTATCGTGGCACTCGAAGAACCGTCCGGCATTGAACTCGGCGGCCGCCTTGCGGAGCGCCTCCTCGATCTCCGGATCGAGCGGGGGCAGGGCGGGGCGTTCCGGGTCGTACGGGCTCACCGGCGCCCGCCTCGCTCGATGCGGGGCGCCTCCACCGGCTACGCCTTCGGCGCCGAGCGGGTCCGGCGGTCCCGGCCGGGCCGATCCGGTTCGATGAACAGCACCCCGTTGCGGATTCCGACCTTGATCTTCCGCTCCCCGGGGTTGCTGAGCAGGTAGCGGGCGAGCGGGTTGAGGAGCTTCTTCTCGAGGGTCCGGTTGAGCATCCCGGCTCCCGCCCGTTCGGCGTCCTGGTCGGTGATGAATTCGCGGAAGACCTTCTCGCTCACCTCCACCCCGCGCTTTTCCCTTTGCAGGCGTCCGAGGACCACGTCGACCTTGTAGCGCGCGATCCGCCGCACGTCCTCCGGGGTGAGCGGGGGGATCACGATCACCTCCTCGAACGCCTCGATGAACTCCTCGCCGAAGCGATGCTTCAGCTTCTCCACGACCCGTTCGTCGAAGGTGTCCGCGACCCGGTTGAAGCCGATCTGCGACGCCGGCCCGGTCTCGTCCTCGGGAATCCGGCAGGTCGCGAAGAGGATCGTGTGCTCGAAGGAGACCCGTCCCTGCGCGTCGTCCACCGAACCCTGGCCGATGATCCGCTGGAGCAGCCGGTGGGTGATCGGGTGGGCATGTTCGATCCCCTGCAGGAGGAGGATCGTGTGCGGCCGCCGGCGGACCGGCGTGCTGAGCAGCCCTTCCAGGAGGATCGGCTGCGGACCGGTGATGATCGTGTCGGTCAGACGCGAGGCGTCCTCCTCGGTCGAGATCGCGCGCATGTCGATCGGAGCGACCGCGGACTCGTCCCCGTAGAGGATGTCGGCCAGCGCGTAGGCGAACTCGTTCTTGCCCACGCCGGGCGGGCCGACGAGCAGGAACGCCCCGTTCGGACGCTCGGGGCGGAAGTCGAGATTCGTCATCCGGACGCGCAGCGCGGTCGCGATCCGCTCGACCGCGTCGTCCTTGCCGAGGATCCTCTGATGCATCAGATCCTCGAGATGGAGCAGGATCTCGGCTCCGTGGAGCTCGATCGGAAACGGCGGCCGGTTGCGCCCGCGGCCGGCCGCCTCGGTCGCCTCGGCCGGCTTCCGCTTCGTCCGCGCGCGGGTCGTCTTCTTCCTGGTCGCCGTCTTCTTCTTGGATCCTTTGCGGGTGGTCTTCCGTGCGGTGTCTCGGGTCCCGCGGCCCGCGCCGGGAGAGGCGGTCCGGGTCTTGCGCTTCGACTTCTTGGTCGTCTTGGTCTTCTTCGTGCTCTTCCGCCTCTTCGCCTGCATTCCGCGTGCCTCCTCGGTGGTGTCTCCCACGCGGGGGACACTAACAGACGGAAACAGGGGCGTCCAACGGGACCGGGGCAGCCGCGCTCCGCTCCCGGCGTGCGCGGGACGGGCTGTCGCCGACGGTCCCGCGTCGCTACTATCGGACGCGGAAGCCGGGCCGCGACGCCCGGCCTGGACGGGGAGGGATGCGATGGCCGACAGGCTCAGACGGATCGGGGTCCTCACCGGAGGGGGAGATTGCCCGGGGCTGAACGCCGTCCTCCGGGCGATCGTGAAAACGGCGGCCTTCGATCATGGAATCGACGTCGTGGGGATCGAGGACGGCTACGCGGGTCTGATCCAGGATCGGATGCGCCCGCTGGAGCCGAGCGACGTCGGAGGGATCCTGGCCCGCGGCGGGACGATCCTCGGAAGCAGCAACCGGGACAATCCGTTTCGGGTGCCGGTCGACGGGGAGGGGGATCCCGCGTACCGGGATCGTTCGACGCAGTGCTTGAAGAACGCTTCCCGGCACGGCCTCGATCTCCTGATCGTGATCGGTGGGGACGGCAGCCTCTCGATCGCGAACGATCTGAAGGGGCGCGGCCTGCCGATCATCGGCGTGCCGAAGACGATCGACAACGATCTCGCCGCGACGGATCTCACCTTCGGATTCGACTCCGCGCTGGAGGTCGCCACCGAGGCGGTCGATCGGCTCCACACGACCGCCATGAGCCACCATCGGGTGATGGTGCTGGAAGTGATGGGTCGCTACGCGGGTTGGATCGCGCTGGAAGCGGGGATCGCCGGCGGCGGCGACGTGATCCTGATCCCGGAGATCCCCTTCGAGCTGCCCCACGTCGCCGCGGCGATCCGGGAGCGCTGGTTCCGCGGCCGCACCTTCGCGATCGTGGTGGGCGCCGAGGGGGCCGCTCCGGTCGGGGGGGACCGGGTCGTCGCCTCCACCGTGGCCGACTCCACCGACCCGATCCGGCTCGGGGGGATCGGGACCTGGCTGGCCGATCAGCTCGGCAAGCACCTCGACATGGAGACCCGCGCCACCGTTCTGGGACACCTCCAGCGAGGCGGCGTTCCGACCGCTTTCGACCGGATCCTCGGAACGCGCTACGGGGTGCACGCCGTGCAAGCGGCCGTCGCCGGGGAGCGGGACGTGATGGTCTGCCTGCGGGGGAGGAACATCGAGACGGCGCCGCTGGAAGAGGCCGTGCGGGAGCTCCGGCGCGTCGATCCGCAGGGGGCTCTCGTCAACGCCGCGCGGAGCGTCGGGACCTCCTTCGGGGATCGGGCGCCCCGTTGACGGCCCGGGGGGACCGACCGCGTCTGCGCGGGGGATCCCGGATCGTTCCGGCGCTGATCCCGGTTCTCCTGCTGCTGGCCCTCTTCGCCCCTTTCGTCGCGCAGGCGTTCGAGCAGCGCGACCCCCCGGTCGCGATCCGCCGGATGCGGCCGCGCTTCGTCATCGACACCGGCGCGTTCTGGCGCAACGATTCCAGCTTCATCGCCGTCGAGG
>WJJW01000174.1 GCA_014729455.1 Candidatus Eiseniibacteriota bacterium | reverse complement strand
GGAGAGGCGGACTTCTCGCGACTCGGGGAACCGAACGGCCCCGGCGAGCTCTTCATCAGCCGGGTGCTTCACGAAGCGGTCGTCGAAGTCAACGAAGAAGGGACCGAGGCGGCCGCGGCGACCACGGCCGAGATAGGACTGCCTTCCGCCCCCCCCACCGGACCGTTCCGGATGATCTGCGACCGGCCGTTCCTCTTCGCGATCACCGATGAGGAGACCGGCTCGATCCTCTTCCTCGGAGCGGTCCACGAGCCGGAGCCGATGCCGTGAGGATCCGCCTCCGGACGGGCTAGGCCGAGCGGCGCTCCTCGCGGTCGATCCGCCGTTGCGCGTCCTCGAGTCCCTGTTCGACCAGGGGTCGCAGCGGCGAGTCGCCGGCGTGGTCGAGAAGGAACCGGTAGATCTCCGCGGCGACCACCGGTCGTCCGGAGCCGCGCATCCACGCCTCGGCGACCTGGATCAGCCCCTTCATCGCCTGCCGCTCGCCGGGATTGGCGGCCAGCATCTCACGCCAGATCTCTGCCGCCGCCTCGGTCTCGCCGAGTCCCCGCAGCTCGGCGGCGATCGCGTGGAGATCCTCCGTGCGCAGAGGAAGCGAGGAGCGGCGCTCGGGCAGCGTCCGCCGCAGCTCGGTGTACAGCTCGGCCGCCAGTCGGATCGCGTCGCGTTCGAGAATCAGCTCCATCGCCCGTTGCGTGGCCGTGTAGGCATCCTCGTCCGCGGCCGTCCGCAGCCGGAGCCGGGCGATCGCTTGCAGGACGAGAGGGTTCGCCGCGCAGGTGCGGTCGAGATCCTCCAGCTCCTCGATCGCGCCGGAGGGATCGGTCTCCGCTCCCTCGAGGATCACGGCGACCCGTTCCCGGGCGTCGAGTAGCGAGGCCTTCGTGGAGCCGATCGCGGTCGGGCCGAGCGGGACGGGACGCACCGGCCGGGGTCCGGAAACCGGCTCCGGACCCGCCGGAACCCCTTCCCTCTCGATCGTCTGCGGCGCCCAGAGATCGGGTCGGACGGTCGCGGCGTAGAAGCCGCAGAGCCGACCCAGGAGGTTCAGTCCGAAGCCGACCGCGAAGACCAGCATCCCGACGCCGACCAGCAGACCCAGTTCCTTGGAGAGATTGAAGAAGACCACCACGGCGGGCATCATCGCCAGGACCACGACCGACATCGCCCCGACGTAGAGGCAGTAGACGAGCAGCAGATCCCCGAATCGCCCGGCGAACAGTTCCCGCCAACAGTCCGGCGAGAACAGGTCACTCGTGCGCGCGGCCGCGACCGATCCGATCAGGAACAGCGGCGGCGTCAGGGCGGTCCCCGCCAGGTAGGCAACCGCGAGGAAGAGCATCGTGTCGTTGCCCGTCATCAGCATGTAGGTGAAGGAAGCACCGGGCCCCTCGGGCATCTTGCTCTGCAGGAGCAATCCCATCGGGATCGCCCAGAGCAGCATCAGCAGGACGAGCCGGCCGGCGACCTTGCTCGCGTCGATCATGCTTCCGCCGCGGCCCGAGAAGATGGTGCCGCCGAACTCCCCCGCGTAGCCGTTCAGGGCGAAGCGGGCGAGAAACAGGAGCGGCAGGATCTGGACCGACAGGGCCACGAAGAAGTCCGCCTTGGCCAGGCTGAACAACCCCACGCAGAGCGCCATCCCGATTGCCAGCACGACCCCTGAGAAAAAGGTCCCGGCCGAGAGGGCCTCGCGCACGACCCGGCCGGCGATCCCTCCGAAAGGGGTGGTTTCCGGTCTATCCACGGTTTCCTCCAGGGCAGATCGTCTGCTCTCCCATCGGCTTCCGCGGACCGGCACTTGAGAAGAGGCGGTCCCCGGGGAGGGCGCCTCC
This sequence comes from Candidatus Eiseniibacteriota bacterium, assembly GCA_014729455.1. Lineage (GTDB taxonomy): Bacteria > Eisenbacteria > RBG-16-71-46 > CAIMUX01 > VGJL01 > WJJW01. The sequence continues at coordinate 1,897 of WJJW01000174.1, read as the reverse complement.
GCTCGTCCGCGTGATCCGGCGCTTCCGGGTCATCGCCAATCCCAGGTCCAATCGTCGCTTAGGCGCGCGAGGCGGGCGATCCTTTCGTCGACTCCGAGCGGAGGCTACGCTCCCGGCGATGCGGCTGGGATTGGCGCTCGGGAGCGGAGGCGCGCGCGGGCTCGCGCACGTCGGGGTCCTCTCGGTCCTCGAGCGGGAAGGGCTCGAGCCGGCCTGCATCACCGGGACCAGCATGGGCGCCATCGCCGGTGCGCTCTACGCCGACCGACGCGACGCCGAGGAGGTCGCCGCGCTGGTCCGTTCCTACACCGTCGATCCGCGTTTCCAGTCGATCTGGGAGCCGTTTCTCGAGGAGATCGAGACGACGGAGCCGGGGGGCTTCTTCCAGGACCTGCGCCGTGCGATCCATCGGCGGATCCTGACCTTCCGCGCGTTCACCTCGCCGTCCCAGACCGGGTCCGATCATCTCCTCGAGCCACTCGGCCGTCTCTACACGGTTCGGCGGATCGAAGAGCTGAAGCTCCCGTTCGCGGCGATCGCGGTCGATCTGCGCAGCGGCGAGCCGCGGGTCTTCACGCGCGGGGACCTGGTCGAGGCGGTCTACGCGAGCAGCGCGATCCCGGGGATCTTTCCGCCGCTCGCCGCCGGCTCCGACCTCCTGATCGACGGGGGGGGGCCGTACCGTGTGCCGGTCGGGTTCTGCCGCGATCTCGGGGCCGATCTCGTCGTCGCCGTGGACATCCCCTCTTTCGCCTCAGAGCGGGAGGAATACGAGCGGGGGGTCGACATCATGATGCGGATGTACGAGATCGCGATGGACCGGCTGAACGGCCTGGTCCTGCGGGACGCCGACCTAGTGGTTCGCCCGGCCGTGGAGCGGTTCCACTGGGCCCACTTCCGCGAGTTCGACGCGATCCGCGAGGCGGGGGAGGCGGCGATGCGGGACGCGCTTCCCGAGTTGCGCCGGCTCCTGCGGGAGCGGACCCGGGTCGGCGCGCGGTTGCGCCGCACGATCGGTCGCCTGGTCGGTCGCTGAACGCGGCGGAGCTGTCGATTCCCCCCCTCCCCGGCCGCGGCGGATTCCTGTAATCTAGATGCTGCCCGGTTCCCGGGCGGTCCTCCTCTTCCGGAGGTCGATGCGCCGTTCGCTCGGAACCGGTCGCCCAAACGACGGAGGGGGAAGATGCATCTTGCTGGATTCTCGGGGCGTCGCTGCGTTCTGCTGGCGGCGGCCCTTTTTCTGTGCTGCACGGGCGCTCTGGCCGGGGAGCTGGCGCTCGAGACGCTGCACCGCTCCGATCTCGACCTGGACCGGGTGATCGAGCGGACGGACGGAAGCTTCGGTCTGCTCCGGGGTGGACGGATCGAGGCGCTCGGATCCGACCGGGCGCTCACCCTTTTGCGCGAGTCGCAGGAGGGGCAGACCCTGTTCCTGTCCGAGGGAGGTTCCTGGATCGGAGTAGCCACCCATCGCGAAGCGGCGGCAGGACTTGCGCCGACGGCCTCCTTCCGGCTCCTCGATGCGGCCGGGGACCCGGCCTGGGAGATCGGGCCGACCGAGGACGTCGCCTATGCGATCTCCCGCCAGGGCGCGGTCGTCGGGATGACCCTGAACCTCCACGTTCCCGACCGTAACGCGCTGCGTTTCTACACGGACGGGGGACGACTCGCCGCGGAGGTTCCCGTTCCCGGGCTGCTCGGCGGCCGGTTCGACGCCGACGGCGCGATCTTCTTCGCGGTCAGCGCGAGCGAGGGGCTGTGGGCCTTCGATCCGGTGGGGACCGAGCGGTGGGCCATCCCGGAGGTGCGCCTCTTCGACGCCGCCCCCGGCGGACGTTTCGTCGCGGCGATCGCCGGCGATGAGCTGGTCACGATCCGCGACGAGGCGGTCTCGGCG
>WJJW01000173.1 GCA_014729455.1 Candidatus Eiseniibacteriota bacterium | reverse complement strand
TCCTCTGGCTCCGCGGGGGACGGCGCACGCCGGCCGGCTACGGCCTGCTCTTCTTCCTCGTCTTCTGGGGGATCACGAGCAACCTCCTCGTCCCGATCGGAACGGTGCAGGCCGACCGGCTGCTCTACCTCCCGTCCGCGGGGCTGTTCGTCCTGGGCGTGGCGGGAATCGCAGCCGTCGGGCGAGCGAGAATCCCCGCGAGCGCCGGCATCGCGGTCCTGGCGGCCGCGGTCGCGTGGTACGGCGCGGGAACCGCCGCGCGCGCGACCGACTGGCGGACCCAGCGCAGTCTCTTCGAGGCGGCGGTCCGGACCGAGCCGATGAGCGCGAAGGCGCACGCGAACCTCGCCGCGCAGGATCTCCGCACAGAGACGCCGCGGACGGCCCGGAAGGTCCTCGACCGCATCGAACCCGTCCTGGAGGCCGGCGGGGATCGGTACGGCCCGCTCCTCCAGCGCGCGGCGAAGGCGCGGCTGTTCCTCGGGGAGCTGGATTCCGCCCGCCGGACCTACCACCAGGCTCTCGCCCGCGGGGCCGACTCGGCCGAGGTGTACGTCCAGCTCGGCAACCTCGCCTTGATGGAGGAGGATCCCGAGGCGGCCCTGTCCGCGTTCGCACGCGTGGAGGCGACCGGAGAGAAGCCGACCCACGCGCGGATCGGCCGGGCGTCGGCGCTGAGCATCGCCGGCCGTTACGGGGAATCCGCCGAAGTCTGGCGCGAGGTGCTGGCGACGCTTCCGGATTCGATCCCGGTCCGGATCGCCACCGCCTGGAACCTCCGGGAGGCGGGTCGACTCGACGAGGCGGCCGATCTCCTGCGCGGCGGGCTGCAGCGCGGCGCCGATCCACGCCTGTGGGAGGCGCTGGCCGCGGTCCATCTCGCCGCCGGGGATCGGCGTGCGCTCGAGGAGATCCTCCCCGACGTGCAGGATCCCGAGCTTCGACGAGAGATCGAAGGATCGCTCCGCGAAGGCAAGGGAGCGGCGCCGCGCGATCGCCGTCCGTAACGATCGCGCGACGCCTTGTGTCTCAAAGCGCTAGGGGGCGCTTCGGGTCGGTCCCGGCTACCGGAACAGGGACTTCAACCGGCCCCAGGAAGTCTCCTCGGTCGGGTTCGGTATCTCGAGCGGGTCCTCGCAGTACCACTTCGTCTCCCGTTCCTCTTCGGTTCCGCACTCGGTCCCCGCGGTGCTCCAGTTCGATCCGACGGAGTCTCCCTGAACCGGGATCCACCTCTTCCACTGCGCCCAGGAGCCCTCCTCGCAATCGGTCATTCCGGTGACGACGCAGGAACGGAAGAAGCTGTCCTCCTGCCGCCGCCAGTAGCAGCAGGCGCCGCAGCTGATCGCGTCGCAGGTCGTGTCGTCGCCCTGGTACTGCCCCAGCGTCGGCTGCTGCTCGCACTCGGGCTCGAGAAGGATGGCGCAGGTGCCGTCCGGAAGACAGCAGGCGCCCACGGTCGGGGCGACCGGACAGACCGTCTCGCCCGGCTCGTAGAACCGGAGCGTGCCGAAGCGGGTGATCACGTCCTCGAAGCCCGGGTTGTCATCGCTCACGAAGCTGGCGTACCCGCCGGTCGGGTTCGGACCGATCTCCATGAAGATTCCGTCGAACGCATAGGCGGCAAACCAGTAGAAGGGGAAGAAATGATCGTCGACGACCGGCGCGCCGAAGGCCACCGAGTTGCCGGCGTTGACGTCTTCCGGCCAGCCGGCGTCGGCGACCTCGAGCGTGCCGTCCGGACCGCAGAAGTTCCAGGTATCCAACCAGCCCTCACCCGGAGGGAAGTTGTGGTTGTGCCCGAAGAAGACGACCGTGACCCCCGGATCAGCGTCCGGGTGGAACGCCGCGACATACCAGACCAGCTGGCGAACGGAATCGCTTCCGAGATCCGCCTGGGTCACGACATCCTCGCAGGTGGCCGGGGCGTACTGATCCCACGTCGTGCCGCAGGGCTGCATCGAGCTGGTGTAGGCCTCCGCGTTCGTGGTGTGGATGAGCATCGCTCCCCCGTCGTTCTTGCCCGCTCCCAGCGCCGGTCCGGCGCCGATCAGCAGGATCACCATGCCCCCCAGCAGAATCCGCTTGCTCATTGAGACGACCTCCTTGAATCAAAAGACCGGGGCGAGCACGAAGCAATCGGGTTCCCTGCGCCCGCCAATCCGCCGACAACGGCGACCCCTCGCCACACCGCGCCGGTCCTCCCAAAGTCGCCCGCATTATCAATCACTTCCGGTCCGGTGAGCAAAGGAAAAATCCCGTCGGTTCGAGAGGCTCCCGGGGCGGCTGCGGCCGGGCGGTCCGGGCGGAGCCGGGGTGGTCCGGGCGACCGGTGGATCGCACGCACCCGGAAAGGCCGAGACGTGCGAGAGCCCGCCCCCACGAGGGGGACGGGCTCTCCAATGGCTGGACCTACCGGTTCTCAGTGATTACCGATAGTTGGCCTTGATGCTACCCCAGGTGCGGGTCTCGGTCGCGACAGGCGGGCACTCCACGGTGTCGCAATCGTCGCCAGCATACCACTCGTAGCCACCCTGGTTCTCGAAGCAGTCGACCTCATCGGTAACGACACACATCTGATCACCATAGCAGCAGGCACCGAGCGGCAAGCAGGGGTTGTCCGGCTCGCACGGAACGTCCTCGAGCCAGTACTCGCCCATGCAGTCCGCCTCAAGGACGTACTCGCAGGAACCGTCGAAGAAGCAGCAGGCACCCATCGGATCCGGCTGGTCGCACGGATTCGGGTCGCACACCTCGTCGGCGATGAAGTAATCACCCTGGCAGTCACCCTCGAGAACGTACTCGCAGCGACCGTCCGCGAAGCAGCACGCACCCGGCTGCTCGCACGGGTTGTCCGGCTCGCAGGCGACGTCGTCGCCGAGGTACTGGCCGCCCAGGTCGGCGCACTCAACGTCCGTCACGAACTCGCAGGAGCCGTCCGGGAAGCAGCACGCACCACGAGCCTGCGGGGCCTCGGGGCACTGGTTCTCGCCCGGCACGTAGAAGCGCAGGGTACCGAACTTGTCGATCTCGTCCAACACGCCCGGGTTGTCATCGCTGACGAAGCCAGCGTAGCCACCGGTCGGGTTGATCGCGGTGCCCATGAAGGCGCCGTCGAACGCGTAAGCGGCGAACCAGTAGAACGGGAACAGGTGGTCGCCGACGATCGGGGACCCGAAGGCCACCGAGTTACCGGCGTTGACGTCCTCCGGCCAGCCCGGATCCGCGACCTCGAGCGTACCGTCGGGACCGCAGAAGTTCCAGGCGTCCAACCAGCCCTCCCCCGGAGGGAAGTTGTGGTTGTGACCGAAGTAGACCACCGTGACGCCCGGGTTCGACGTCGGATGGAACGCGGCGACGTACCAGACGAGCTGGCGGGCGGACGCGCTTCCGATGTCACCCTGGGTAATGGCCTCTTCGCACGTGGCCGGCTCGTACGTATCCCAGGTGGCGCCGCAGGGAGCCATGGTCCCCGTGTAGGCCTCCTGGTTCTGGGTGTGGACGATCATCGCCCCACCCTCGTTCTTGCCAGCCATCGCCGGGCTACAGATGAGGGCAGCAATGCCCAGCATCAATACGATTTTCCTCATGTTGAATCGACCTCCCTAGCTAGCTAGATGTCTTGTGAAGACCGTTTCAGCAGATCCTCCGGGCTCACGCGCATTCCCAGGCTCTCCGCTTGAATCAGCGGCGACGTTGCCGCTGCCACCCCACTTCCACCACCCTGTTGCGGATCCTCAGCCGAGTCCGGCGATTCCTACGACCGAGGACCATTCGATCTGCGTCGCTCCGAACTTAGGGAGCGTCGCAGAAGTTGATCCCGCCCTGGTAGGCGGCGACGAAGGTACCGAGATCCACAGGCTCGGTCCCACCGTCGTTGTTGTAGTCATGGCAGCTCGTAGGACCGACACCACCCTGATAGGCAGCGACGAAGGCTCCGAGGTCGACCGGGTCGACATCGTAGTCACCGCCGCCCACGGTGTTGCCGTTGTCCGAGAAGCTGTAGTCCGCACTGACGACCGTATCGTAGGTGCGGATCTCCACACCGTTGGCGCGGATCACGCAAGCGTCCGCGGCCTTGTAGCAGCCGCCGCCCGCGATATTGAACATCGCAACGCCGTTCGCGTTGGCGTTCTGGACCAGAACCTCACCGGCGCAGATGACCGTGTACCCGTCCACCTGGCCACCGACGAGGATCTCGACAGTCGCGTTCGGGATCACGTCGTTGTTGGCGTTCTTCACCGTCACGGTGAAATCGGCCGCGGCGCAATCGCCCGTATTGTCATCCGGACACATGTAGAGACGACCCGTGTCGTCGAGCGAACTCAGACACTGCGACGGGTCCGGCACATCGGCGTTGGCCGCCGTGGCCAGTGCAAGCGCACAAACAATCATAAGCAAGCGCTTCATTCCGTAGTCCTCCGAAAGTACCTGGTAAGCCAGCAAGCCCACCGGATTAAGACCTCTACTCAAGTTGCGAAACCTAACGTAAATGCAGCCCTTGGAAAGGGCTCGGGTCTCGATTCTCTCGCCGCACCTCCTTCCGCTGTAGGCTCCACTGTGTTGGCTTGCACGGAAAACAGTATACCAATCCTCGATTTCGACGGTCAACGCCCAAGTTGTGAGGACGGAGCGAATCTATAGCCGCGGGGGATTCTCCCCGACGCGGTCGTCTGGGCGAGACAGGGATCGAACCTGTGACATCCTGCTTGTAAGGCAGGCGCTCTGCCGCTGAGCTACTCGCCCTTCCCCCAAGGAGTTGGCGGGTGGTCAGGAGGATCGGCCCGCTCCGTTCCGGGCCGCGACGATCCCCCACGGGATCAAGCCGAGGTAGCCGCCGACCAGCAGGATCGGAGCGATCGTCGTATCTCCAAGCGCCAGAAGGAGAAAGCCGACCACCAGGGCGACGCCGCCCGTGCCGAGGAACAGGTAGTTCCGCCGTCCCCAGGGAAGGTGGGCCTCCTCCCCGGTCTCCCTCCCGCGAGGCCGGGCCTCGTCCGGACCCGCGGAGCGCGGCGGCCGCCGGGCCCCCTTTCCGGCCCCCTTGGCCTTCGGTTTCGTCATGGTTTCCCCTCTTCCTGCTTCTCGGACTCGGTCGCTTCCTCGCAAGGGGCCGAATCGCACGTCGTGTCGTCCCCGACGTAGATCCCCCCCTCCTCGACGCACTCGCGGCGGGTCTGGAACACGCAGGACCCGTCCGGGAGGCAGCAGGCCCCGCTGGCGGCCATCGGGGTGCAGGGAGCGCCCCTGGAGCAGGAGACCCCCTCTCCGAGGAAGAACGGCTCCGTCTCCCCCTCCCACCGCTCCCGGTAGTAGGCGACCTCCTCCTCCGTCAGGGCGTAGCAGAGCGTGTCGTGGACGCACGTCGCGCCGAGCCGCGGGCCGGGGCGGACCGGGATCGGCGCGTATCCCGGCTCCCCGAATCCGAGCGAGCCCAGGGCCGCCAGGGGCCACTGGTCCGGCGGGGTGGCGCTGACGATCCGGGCCGCCATCCGCGGATCGGGGTGGGGAACCAGCTCCACGACCCCCGGCTTCTCCGCGACGATCGCCATCCAGCCGATCTCGGAGACCATCGACGTGTCGGGCTTTTCGAGGGAGCCGAGCATCATCCCTTCTCCGCTCAGAGGCCAGTCGCGGGTCGCCATCTGCAGCGCGTTCGGGGTGATCCCGTACCGGACGATCCGGATTCCCGGGCTGTAGCGGATCCCGTAGCTGACGACGCTCAGCTCCGGCTTCGCGTCGGGCGGATAGGAGGCGAGCACGAAGGCGATCTGCGGCTCGGGGGATGGCTCGCTGGTGACGAGCGCCTCCTCCGGAAACGGAGTCGCCGAAAGCCCCCGGAAGGTGGTCGTGTCCGAGTAGGTCAGCTCGGGAGCGAGGCTCAGGTACAGGACCGCCCCGTCGTTGTTGCCCACCCGGAGCGGGTCGGCCGCGAGCGGCGCGGCAACCAGGATCCCGATCAGCAGGGTCCAGAGTATCGCCCGTTTCTTCATCTCGATCCGTCTCTCCTCATCGCGCGGACTCTCCTCCGCGCCGCGTTGTGCTCCGCGAGGGTCCGGGAGAAGACGTGGCTTCCGTCCCCCCGGGCGACGAAGTACAGGTCCCGACGCGTGGAGTCGGGCCAGAGCGTCGCCGCGAGCGCCGCATCCCCCGGGTTTCCGATCGCGCCGGGGGGGAGCCCCGCGACCCGATACGTGTTGTAATCGGACTCGACCTCCAGATCGCGATGAAGCACCGGCCCGGCCGACCGGCCGAGAGCATACAAGACCGTCGGATCGGCTTCCAGCTTCCATCCGAGATCGAGCCTCCGGTGAAACACCCCGGCGATCCGCGGCATCTCCTCCTCCAGCGTCGCCTCCGCCTCGACGATCGAAGCCAACGCCACGACCTCCCCGACCGAGAGCCCGAGCGCCTCCGCCCGCTTCCGCATCGGCTCGTCGAAGCGCCGCTGGAACTCCTCCACCATCCGGGCGATCGCCTCCCGCGGCGGGTAGGTCCGCGGGAACAGGTAGGTCTCCGGGAAGAGGAACCCCTCCAGTCGTCCGGACGGGATCCCGAGCGAGGCGATCCACGCCGAGTCGGCCGCCGCCGCGCGCACCGCGGCCGGCGAGGCCTGCAGGGAATCGGCCAGAAGCGCCAGGATCCGTTCCTCCCTCCATCCTTCCGGGATCGTCACCCGGACCTGCTCGACCTCCCCGCCGGCGATCCGTTCGATCAGCTCCCGGGGGGAGGCGTCCTCCGGGAGCCGGTACAGGCCGACCTGGATTCCGCGATCGACCCCGGTCAGGCGCGCCCAGAGCGCCAGCATCCGGGGCCGGCGGACCCAGCCGGAATCGGCGAGCGCGGCGACGACGCTCCGGAACGACGACCCCGGATGGACTTCCAGGATGCCCGGCCCTTCCCTGGAACGCTCGGTCGGCCGATCGAGTTCAGCCTGGAGGTAGAGGAACCCCACGGCCGACGCGGCGACGGCCACGAGGGCGAGGAAGAACAGCAGGGAGGCCGACCGCCGGAATCGCCCGCTCAACCGGTCCTCAGACTGTCGAGGTACGACTGGAGGAGGATCGCGGCGGCCGCGGCGTCGACCCGCATCCGCGTCCCCCGGATCGATCGGCCCGCCTCCCGCAGCTTGGTCTCGGCCTCCCAGCTCGTCAGCCGCTCATCCCAGAGGATCGTCCGCAGCCCGCGGCTCCGGAGCCGTTCGGCCAGGCCCTGCACCTCCGGGGCCAGATCGCCGGGTCGGCCGTCGAGGTGGCGCGGGAACCCGATCACGACTCCGCCCGCCTCGACCTCGGCCGCCCGCTCGGCGACGCGGGCGGCGAGATCGTCCAGACCGCGGCAGGTGAGAGTCCCGATCGGGCTGGCGAGCCTCCCCTCCGGATCGCTGAGGGCGAGTCCGGTCCGCCGCCGCCCGTAGTCGACGGCGAGCAGCCGCAGGTCGTCGAGCGGTTCCAAGAATCAGGCCGGCGCGACGCCGCGGCCGTTGACGTCCTTGCTCTTTCGAAGGTAGACGAAGGTTCCTTCTCGGGGGCGGATCGCGAAGTCCACGCGGTCCATCATCTGCCGCATGATGAAGATCCCGCGGCCGCTGCTCTTCATCAGGTCTTCCGGCCTCGTCGGGTCGGAGGAGAGGACGGCGTCGACGTCGAAGCCGGGGCCGGTGTCCCGGACGACGACCTGCAGATGATCCGGATTGAGGTTGAATCGGAACTCCACGGTCTTCGAGGCGTCCTTCTTGTGCCCGTGCTGGATCGCGTTGGTCCCCGCCTCGATGACCGAGATCGCGATCGCGTCGGCCTCGTCCTCGCTGAAGTCCATCTGTTCGGCGATCCCCTGGACCAGGCGGTCGAGAACGGGGAGAAGCTCGAGACGGCTGGGAATGGCGAGCTGGATCACCTGGTCCACGACCGCTCCGCGTTCGGCATCTCCGCCATCTCCTCCACCCTCCATCGTCCCCGGCGCGGCGGCCCGCTAGGCGTTCGACCCCTGCAGGCTCCGACGGGCTTCCTCTTCGGTCTCGTAGACCTCGAAGATCGTGCTCAAGCGGGTCACGTTCAGGATCGAGTCGATCCGGCTGCCGACGTTCATCAGCTTCATCGTCCCGCCCCTCTGCCGCGCGGCGAGATGTCCCGCGATCAAGATGCCGAGACCGGAGGAGTTCACCCAGGAGACCTCGCCCATGTCGAGCAGGATCCGGCTCGTCCCCTGGTCGATCGACGAGAGGAGCAGATCCCGCACCTCTTCGGCCTCTCCGCCGCCCATGAGCTGCCCCTCCAGGCGGAGGATCAGAACGCCTCCCTCTCGTTCCTGGCTGAACCTCATCCGACCTCCCGGTCCCCGGCGATCAATTCCTGCAGCAGAGCCTCGAGCTCCGGCGGCAACGGGGTTTCGAACACCCACCTGCGCTGGTCGCGAGGGTGCTTGAAACTCAGATGATAGGCATGCAGCGCCTGGCGGTTCAAGCGGCGGAGGCGCGCCGACCAGACGGGACGATCCTGCGGCGCGAGGCGCGAGAGGAAACGCCGCCCGCCCCCGTACGTCGGATCCCCGAACACCGGCGTGCCGGCGTGGGCGAGATGGAC